>CAINVI010000298.1 GCA_903854075.1 Candidatus Pollutiaquabacter sp.
AGCTTGAATTGCATCAGATCATACTAAAATTATTTAAATCTATTGACTCAGCGGCCACGGCAAAGGTGGAAGCTAAAATCAAAGAGCATGGTAAAAAAATGGTTCGACAGCTATTTAAAAAAACTAAGTCGACATCTGAAAAATCAACTAAGAAGACTCCAGTTGCTAAAAAATCGGTCGCTAAGAAACACGTCAAGCGGAAAAAGAGTGTTAAAAAGTGATTGTTTATGAATGATAAGGAACGACCATTAATCAGTCGTGATCTAAGCTGGTTGTCTTTTAATGAACGTGTGTTGCAGGAAGCGGAGGATCCAGCTGTTCCTACACTTGAACGCCTCCGATTTCTTGGTATAAACTCAAGCAATCGTGACGAATTTTTTCGTGTACGGGTGGCTACAATACGTCGGATGTCCGGCTTTGGAAAACGCGGTAAGCAATTGTTGGGAGAGGATCCTGGGGAGCTGCTAAAAAAAATATCTTCCATTTCGCTGAAGCAGCAAGTGCGTTTTGAATCTGCTTATACGGCCATATTACATGATTTGCAGAAGCAAAATATTTCCATTGTAAATGAGCTGGAATTAAATGATGTACAAGGACAGTTTGTAAGGAATTATTTTCGGGATAAGGTGCAGCCGTTATTGGCGCCTATTATGATTACTTCTGCTCCTAAATTTCCTTATCTGAAAGACAACTCTATATACCTGGCGATCAAATTCTTCTTTCGTGCAAAAAGCGCTCCGCTTTACAGTGTCTTGGAAATACCGACAGAACAATTGTCGCGTTTTTTAATTTTACCGCCATCGGGAAATCAAGTCAATATTATCTTGTTAGATGATGTGATTCGCTATTGCCTTGACGATATTTTTCCCATGTTTGATTACAAAACCGCCAAGGCATACACCATTAAAATTACCCGTGATGCTGAGTTGGACATTGATAGTGATGTTTCCAAGAGTTGGATGGAGAAAATTCAGAAGAGCGTCAAGCAGCGAAAAAAAGGTGCACCGGTCCGATTTGTCTTTGACAAAAAAATACCGAAAGACATGCTTCAGTTTATCTTGAAAAAAATCAAGCTGAAGAATATTGACAATTTGACACCGGGAGGCCGCTATCATAACTTCAAGGATTTTGTGCGTTTTCCTGAATTCGGTTCGCCTGCACTTAACTACAGTGATTTGCAACCGATGGAGCATCCGGAATTTGCCGGAAAGAAAAGCTTATTGAACGTCATCAAATCTAAGGATATTCTGCTCACTTATCCGTACCATTCTTTCTCGCACATCATTGATCTTATACGCGAATCTTCCATAGATCCCAATGTTGTTTCCATTTCTATTACGTTATATCGCGCTGCAACAAATTCCAGTATCATCAATGCTTTAGTCAACGCAGTAAAGAATGGTAAAAAGGTAACCGCTGTGGTTGAATTGCAGGCGCGATTTGATGAAGAGACGAATATCAAGCACGCCAATCGTTTGCAAGAGGAAGGCGTACGAGTGATTTTCGGCGTTCCGGGACTAAAGGTTCACTCAAAGTTATTCCTGATTACACGAAAAGAACGCGGTAAGCTGGTGCAATATGCACACGTGGGAACAGGTAATTTTAACGAGAATACCGCCAAGGTTTATACCGATCATTCATTGTTAACGGCCGATAAGAGAATCACACAGGACATAGAACGATTGTTCGAATTTTACCAGGACAATTACAAGCTCGGGCATTACAAGCACCTCGTCATTTCACCGTTCAATACGCGAAAGCGATTCATAAAGCTGTTGGATCAGGAGATTAAGCACGCAAAGGACGGCAAACCTGCTTATGCCATCTTGAAGATGAATAGCCTGGTTGACAAGGGAATGATTGCGAAGTTATACGAGGCCGCTAAGGCAGGGGTAAAAGTCAGTCTTATTGTTCGTGGTATTTGCTCTCTGGTTTCCGATCTTCCGGAGCTTCATGGGTTTATTCGTGTCATCTCCATAGTTGATCGCTTTTTAGAGCATAGTAGGGTATTTGTCTTTGGCAACGGTGGCGATGAATTGTACTATCTATCCTCCGGAGATTGGATGTACCGGAATCTTGATCACCGCTCTGAAGTTGCTGTGCCGGTATTTGATAAAGATTTGAAGCGACAATTACGTCGTTATCTCGATATCCAGCTTCAAGATAATGTGAAGGCTCGAATTGTCGATTCAAATCAACGGAATTTATATGTTTGCGCCGGTAAGCAGCAACGTTTGCGATCCCAATTTGAAATTTATAACTGGCTGAAATTGGAGAAGGAGCGGCTCGCGCTTAATCCATAATGCCTCGTTGAAAAATTTTGTAATATTTAAAGTATTTAGTTAGGAACTTCCTGCTGGAATTGGGAATTTTAAGTATAGCTTAGGAAATTGGGAACAGATACGCTTTTTAAATACGCCGCTGTAGATATTGGTTCCAATGCGGTACGTCTACTATTATGTAATGTGGTAGAAGATGGTCAAATCACGCATTATAATAAATCAGAATTGATCCGCATTCCCTTGCGTCTTGGTGAAGATGCTTTTACAATAGGAAAGATTTCAAGAGAGCGTGCGAAAAAATTACTCAAGACGCTGGAAGCTTTTAAATTGCATATAGACGTTTTTGAGCCTATTGCTTACCGAGCATGCGCCACAGCCTCACTGCGGGCATCAAAAAATGGTCTAACGTTGGTTAGTGATATTAGGTCGCACTGCGGTCTTAAAGTCGAAATAATTTCTGGAAAAGAAGAGGCACAGTTGATTTATGCGAATCATATTGAGCAACAACTAGAGCGCAATGCAGGGTTTCTTTATATAGATGTAGGTGGTGGAAGTACGGAAATCACACTTTTTTCACGTGGGGAATGCATTTCTTCAAAATCTTTCGATATCGGTACATTGCGACTACTACACCATTCTGTTTCCGAGAACCATTGGGAAGAAATGAAGGAGTGGGTAAGAGCATGTACGAATGAATATTTTATTTCTGCAGCCATTGGCTCCGGGGGCAATATCAATAAGATTCATAAACTAATCGGTAAGCGCGGCCATCCACTCGATTATTCAGCTTTGCGTTCCCTATATAAAGAGCTTAGTACTTTAACGGTTGATGAGCGTGTCGATAAATGGGAACTTAATCCCGACCGAGCGGATGTAATTGTACCTGCCGCTAAAATATTTCTGGCAATAATGAAGTCTGCAAAGGCTAGTTCAATAATTGTACCTCAAATTGGATTAGCCGATGGTATTGTTCATGATCTTCATGAGCGTTCCAAGTAAGATTTTGCTGCCAATGACGGAAAGAACATTTTATAATTTCAGTGGGTAGTTACTATTAATAGAAACTATCTATTGTTCGGTAGCGACCAGGAAGGAATCGGTTTAGTTAATTTGATGCGATTAATTATTGCATAAATTAGATATTGTCTGGGAATTCTCTGGTTAGCTTTGTCGATCAATTATAGTGTTGATTGACGGAAAATCATGCCAAGTCATTTGCTATGGATAGGGAGGAGTCTCTTTTCTCCCTCCTGGCTATTTCTTTTTTACCAGGAATCGGTCCGGTACTTGCACGTCAACTCATCAGCCATTGTGGATCTCCAGAGGCTGTTTTTCAAGCCCGGAAAAATTTTCTTCAAAGTATTCCTGGAATTGGTCATGAACGTGCATCTGTTATTCACCGGAGCGATGTTCGGCATAGGGCGGAGCAAGAGCTGGAGTTCATTCGTCGCCACAAAGTGTTACTGGTTCCGTACTTTGATAAGCGTTTTCCCCGTCGGTTACGAACCTATGATGATGCACCATTGCTCTTGTTTGCAAAAGGAAATGGCACGCTGAATCCGCTACGCGCTGTTGCTGTCGTCGGGACGCGATTCATGACACATCATGGTCGAACGCTGACAGAGCAATTGGTCGAGGAGCTGGCTCACTATGGTGTTACCGTGGTCAGCGGACTGGCTTACGGCGTGGATGTTACGGCTCACCGGGCGGCGCTCCAACACGGATTACCGACGTTTGGTGTAGTGGCCCATGGACTGGATCGCATATACCCTTCGGCGCATCGTGCTGTTGCAGAGAAGATGTTGGAAACCGGCGGGGTGATCTCCGAATTCCCGGGAGGTGTTAAACCGGACCGGGATAACTTTCCGGCGCGTAACCGAATTGTGGCCGGAATGACTGATGCAACTATTGTTGTAGAATCGGCCGAAAAAGGTGGCGCGTTAATTACTGCCGAATTTGCTAACGATTACAACAAAGAAGTATTTGCCTTTCCCGGCAGACCCGGAGATATTTATTCACGCGGATGTAATCGACTGATCGGTACGCATAAAGCACAACTGATGGAGAACGCAACACAGCTGGCACAATACATGAACTGGGTGTTAACCGATTCCGGGAAAGCAAGCGTGCAAACCAAATTGCCGTTGGATACGGCTTGTTCTGCGGACGAAGAGAAAGTGCTTCATTATCTGCGAAAAAATGGTGCTACTCACCTGGATCAAATCGCCTGGGACTGCAGCAAACCAGTCAGTAGTATCTCTTCGTTGCTCCTGCAGCTGGAATTCAAGGGGTTGGTAAAAACGGCGCCTGGAAAGATGTTCAAAGCGGGTGGCTGATAATTATCCGTTGCAGACAGTCTAATATTTGTGAAAATATTCGATTTTCACCGGTATAAAACTAACTGTCACCATGTACGAAACGTTGTATCCGGCGCTTACTGCCGAATTGCATGAAATCAGCACTGCCGGCCTTTTCAAACAAGAGCGTATTATCAGCACACCGCAAGGCGCCGAAATTGTTGCTAACGGAAAACCGGTACTCAATTTTTGTGCAAACAATTATCTCGGACTTTCCTCGCATCCTAAAGTAGTAGAAGCGGCCAAACGAGCTATCGATAGTCATGGTTTTGGCATGTCGTCGGTTCGCTTTATTTGCGGCACGCAGGATATTCATAAGGAACTGGAGGCCAAAATTGCTACCTATTTAGGGACAGAAGACACGATACTTTACGCTGCAGCCTTTGATGCAAACGGCGGCGTTTTCGAGCCGTTGTTTAATGATCAGGATGCTATTATTTCGGATGAACTTAATCACGCCTCCATCATTGATGGCGTTCGTTTGTGTAAAGCGCAACGATTCCGTTACAAGCACAATGATATGGCCGAACTTGAAAAATGTTTGCAAGACACGCAGCATTTAAGGCACCGAATCATTGTTACGGATGGCGTTTTCAGTATGGACGGAACTATCGCTCAGCTGGACAAAATATGTGATCTGGCAGATCGTTACAAGGCTCTCGTGATGATTGACGAGTGTCATGCCTCCGGATTTATGGGAACCACTGGTCGTGGTACGCACGAATACCGAAATGTTATGGGACGCATCGACATCATCACGGGCACACTGGGAAAAGCGCTGGGTGGTGCCATGGGTGGATTCGTATCGGCTAAAAAAGAAATTGTAGAATTATTGCGTCAACGTTCACGGCCTTATTTATTTTCCAATTCACTGGCACCAAGTATTGTCGGCGCTTCCATTGCGGTGATTGATATGCTCAGTGAAACAACTGCTTTGCGTGACAAATTGTGGGACAATACTCACTATTTCCGCACAGAAATAACAAAAGCCGGTTTCGACATTAAGCCGGGCGAACATCCCATTGTACCCATTATGCTGTACGATGCGAAAGTAGCCCAGGAATTTGCTACTAGGTTATTGGACGAAGGCATTTATGTAATCGGATTTTTCTATCCGGTGGTGGCCAAAGGAAACGCTCGTATTCGTGTGCAATTATCGGCCGGTCACGAACGCCATCATCTCGATCAAGCGATCGCTGCATTCACGAAGGTCGGTCGAGAAATGGGCGTAATTGCATAATCAGCAACAGGCATTTTCGCTATGATCACCATGTATACCGACGGTTCTTCACGCGGCAATCCGGGCCCGGGTGGTTATGGTCTCGTGTTGATATCCGGACAGCATCGTAAAGAAATTTCTGAAGGATTCCGTTTAACGACCAATAATCGCATGGAGTTGCTAAGTGTGATCGTTGGCCTGGAAACGCTGAAAAACGCGGGAAGTCATATTACCATTTATTCCGATTCCAAGTACGTTGTTGATGCCGTGGAAAAGAAGTGGGTCTTGGGTTGGGAGAAAAAAGATTTTCATCAAAAAGCTAATGCTGATCTTTGGAAACGATTTTTAACCATTTACAGAAAACATCACGTACGATTTGTTTGGGTAAAAGGACACTCTACCAACAAAGAAAATAATCATTGCGATGAATTAGCTGTATCTGCTGCGCTTAATGGACCGTTGTCGGTCGACACGTGGTACGAAGAGGTAGGAAGCAAGCAGTAATTAATTTCTTACCGTCGAATAAGACTTCCGCTTCCTGTCAGCCTACTATTGATTAAGACTGGATTCCCGAAGTAGTAGACATTCCCGGTGTGTTGTAGTTCTACGTCTAACTCATTACTGACATTTACCGTACAATCACCGGTAGAACTGCTGCGTAAATACGTGTTGGTGGTTTCGAGATGTCTTGCATCCAGGATACCGGTATCGTTATTATACAAATAACTGTTATTGGAAACACCGGAGAGGTGAATATCGCAGCGTCCAATATGAATGTTGACATTCGAGGAGTTGGTATGCAGCGGCAAGGTGATCGATCCCGACCCGTTCCAGCAGTCGAAGGTGAAGCCGTCAAAGCGAATAGTGTCGGTACTTACCACACTGCCTGATCCGTAATAACTTATTTTTTCCGGCTGTGACATGCCAATCTCTACAACGAAACGGTTCTGGAAACTGCGCACCCAATTGTATCGGTTGTCATTTCGAATAATTAGTGTGTTGGATGTTGTTTCGGTAATGATACCGTTCATTATATTTTGTCCGGCAGTAACTCGTACATAAAAAGTAGTATCCGTGTGTAAAACGATATCCACGTTGTCATTGATATCAATATTGGTAAACGCACCAACCGTTCTGTATTCTGAAGTGATTTTGCCGGTACTTTTTGTCCAGTCCAAGGCGTGCTCTTTGTCGCAGCTATTCAATAAAATGCCTAGCAACGACAGTAGCAGCAATTTTATGGTGGTTTGTCTTGGCTTTTTCATGAGCTATTTTCCGGCTGCAAAGACCCAACCCAATCCCCATTCAAAAAAATCGGCGCGGGCATAATGTGTTTTTAAATTTACGCAGGCAAAGAATCGTTCATGATAATACCGAAGCCCGATTCTGTGATAGAAATTGCCGTCGTTTTTATAGCGCGTGTAGGGATAAAATCCCAGGTTGAATAACAAGCCAATAGTTGCAATACGTAATTGATAAGCGCCGTGAATGCCCGGCCGCACATTGACATAGCGCAGCGTGTCATTATTTTCCTGCTCGTATTTTATTGCCAGTGAATTGTCGTAGAACAGATCGCCGCCTAATCCAAAATCACTTTTTTTCACTGTCGGAAAAAAATAGGTGGACGATAATGTAAGCGCAGTGTACTTGGGGCCAAGTGCGGGATAAATTTCTTTTCGTCCGTAGGCGCCGAATACGTGTATAGTTCCTGTTCTTCTTGTGGTACTGTCTCGGGTTGTCACCAAGTGTGGAGTCGCGCCAAAATAATGCCGGATGCCGATATTCACTGCTGGTAAATTAATTCCCAGGTTTGGCATTTTCATACTTCCGTTTGAAAAGTGGGTAAGACTGGCTCCGATTTCTCCGACGGTTTTCGTACTGAAGTTTTTTCGGTAGCTCCACCCAAGATGCACGGCGCCATTCCAATGAGAACCTATGGCGGCATTTTTTTGGTTTTTCGTAGGGTCGAATGGATATTGGATATAGCCGAGGCCCATTCCGTATCGAAGCCAACTTTGATTATCGTTGCTCTTAAAAAGCGGAAAGTCGACATACGGAATTACGCCAATGGCTGATCCTAGTTTTGCCGTACCGGTATTTGTCCACGATAACAGTACGCCTGTTTCCGGATACAAGAATTTACGTTGCCAGGCTTTTTGACCGGCGGAAGTATTGAATACCGAAAATTCCAGTGCTTGGAGGTGCTGCTCTTGCAATGGCATCAATGCTTCTCGATGTGCCATCACAAATCCGTAATTGTACCGCAGCACTGTTCCCCAGGTGCCGCGGGCGAATTCTTCAGCGTGTACTGCAGTAAAATGACCGCTAGCAAGTAGCAGTAGCATGATGGCTGTTAGCGTACGAAGGACTGACATGAATACTTATTCTTCTTCTTTGTTTTCTTCTTCAAATTTATTCAAGACTGCGTCAATCATTTTCATTCGCTGTTCATTCACTTCGGAGGTTGTCCGTTTCTCTAGCGCTGTTTTTATTCCGCGTAACGCTGCAATTCCGGATGATTTCGCGTAGCGCCGTGAAGTTCTCTCGCAATAGTCTGTCAATTCCTGAATGCCATTATCCAGCAATTCGCCATCCTGTGATTTAAGGTAATTCCCGTAAGCGCGAATCACTCCATAGCGGCTCCATCCTTTCGCTTTGTGTAGGGCGCTCACAAAGTAGTTGCCATGATCACGTAGCGAATCTTTTGCATAATATTCCGCCAGCGTAATCATAATGGCGCCAGCAGAGTCAGCTTCCAGTTTTCCGGCCCACTTTACAGCAACCAGACTGTCGTTGTCGGCAATCACTTCGAACGCTGCAGCGATCACCTCGTAGGAACTGTCGGTCATGCATTGGTTGATAGTTTCAGCGATGGCCAGATAGTCATAGTGTTTCTTCAGGGCTTTGATCGCCGCACGACGAACATCGGATGACGAATCTTGGCTGACTATTTTTTGCAACGTTAAAAGTGTGGTTGCACTGTCTTTTTTAGCCAGTGTACCGCAGTTTTCAATGGCATAAGATCGAATTTTAAGCGAACGGTCCTCAAAGCCGCTTTTCATGATCTCCATATCCGGAGAATTCGCTTTATAGTCCTTTGCAATCACTGCAATTGCTTCCCAGCGGTCCAGATAAAGTGGCGCATTCTTATATTGATGGCGCCATTCTTCGCGCGAGTGCATGTCCTTTTTCGTACAAAGCAACATTTTCTCAGCATCTACATTTACTAGTTCCGGTTTTTTCAAGCAATTGAAATTGAATTCTTGCTTTTGCTTGTCCACTACGATTTTTTCACGACGGCTTTTTCCATCTTCGTAAATGTCAACCGTTAGTGGCAAACGATAGAGCGGATTTTTTTCCAGACTTTGCGTTTGTTCTATAATGATATATTGTGTCTTCAAGGAATCGTCCCAACGGTATGTAATAGTTAGAGCAGGATGTCCGCCCGTCAAGAACCACTGATTGAAAAACCAATTTAGGTCCTGTCCGGTAGTTTTTTCGAAAGCCAGGCGAAGGTCGTGGACCTCGGCCGCGCCGTAGCTGTGTTGGAGGAGATAATTTTTAAGGGTTGTAAAGAAAGCATCGTCACCGATTTCCTTGCGTAGCATATGCAGAATCCGTCCACCTTTGTTATAGGAGATGGCATCGTACACCTCTTCACGACTTTCGTAATGGAAACGGATGAGCGGCGGATCGGACTCTTTGCTGCTGGCCAGATAGCCCGCCATGTCCACCTGAAAGTGGCGATCGGCATTTTCTCTTCCGTAACGGTGTTCTCGCCAGAGGTATTCACTGTAGTTGGCAAAGCCTTCGTTCAGCGTGATGTTGCTCCATGACTCGCAGGTAACAAGATCTCCGAACCAGTGATGATACAATTCATGCGAAATGTAGTCGGTATAGTCACCATCGAGCATTTCACGCGGATCCTGTTGCATATTCGTTCCATGGATCACTGCGGTCGTATTTTCCATGGCGCCAGATACATAGTCGTGCACGACAACTTGTGCGTACTTCTCCCAGGGAAAATCGACACCAAGCTGACGTGAAAAAAACTCGATCATATCCGGTGTTTCTCCGAAAATATTTTTCGCGTACGGAGCGTATGGCGGATCGACATAGTAACTTACTTCTTTTCCGCGCCAGCTTTCTTTGATTATACTGAACGTACCTACGGCAAGCATAGTCAGGTAAGGTGCGCACGGAAGTGTTTGGCGCCAGTGGTCGGTACGAGTTCCGTCAGCATTTTTGTTGGAGTTGATCAATAGTCCGTTGGATAGCGTAACGAAGCCGGTGTCAACGGTTAGAAAAATGTCTTGCGTCATTTTTTGTGACGGAGACTCGATGGTCGGAAACCATACCGAGTTTGATTCGGTCTCTCCTTGTGTCCAAAGTTGGCGTGGCTTATCCGGATCTTTTCCATCCGGATTGATGAAGTAAAGTCCTTTGTCACTTTGTATGGCATCACTTCCGCCTTCTTTTAGCTCGTCCGGTTTGGCTACATAATCGATGACCACTACCAGCGTATCGTTGCGTGAAGCCTTGTAATTTAATGGAACGGATAGTTTGTCTTTCGCATACCGATAATCCGTTGAATCGCGCGTTCCGTTTTTATTTTCAAGCCAAACATGGCGGATATCCATGCCTCGTGCATCCAATACAACGTGATCGATGGGCTTGAAGTGGGGTTTAAGCGTAATTTTTGCAGTGCCGTAGAGGTAACGGTCGTTCCATTCCGGCCTGATATCCAATCGCGTATGGATAAGATCAACGGGTTGATCGTACGTTGCTCGGTATTCCGGGTCGTAGCCATACAGGTTAGTGGTAATTTTTTTGGGATTTGACTCCGGGACTGGCGCCGGCAATCGGCCGGGCGCAGCACAGCCAACAAGCAACGTGATAAGGGAAAGCGGGATAATGAAACGCACGGGAACTTAATTTATAAAGTATTGGGTAAAGGTAGCGGAATGCAGGATTCGAATTTCCTTTTAAATACGCGGTTTTATCTTAATTTTGTTAGCAATTATGTACAACGTTACTGTTCAACATCAGGTCTTTAAAGTGGAAATGGATGCGGCGGGATCCACGGTCGACGGTAAGCCGTTCGTTGCGGATATTCTGCAATTTAAAGACGGTCGCTTCCACATACTTCGTAATCATCGTTCCTTCACGGCTGAAATCCTTCAGCACAATGAGGAAGAGAAATCGTTTTTGATAAAAGTGAATAATTCAGTATTCCCCCTTTCCGTGCGTGATAAATACGATGATCTGTTGCGTGAAATGGGAATCGATATTACAGCTGGAAAGAAAGTCAACGATCTGAAAGCGCCTATGCCGGGCCTTGTATTGAATGTATTGGTGAGCGACGGTCAGTCGGTTGCTAAAGGTGACGCGGTCCTGGTGCTGGAGGCAATGAAGATGGAGAACATCATCAAAGCACCGGCTGATGGTGTGGTGAAAAAAGTAGCCGTAGTCAAAGGCGATAAAGTGGAGAAGAATCAGGTGATGATCAGCATGGGCTGAGTGGCTTGTTGATAATTGCCGTTCAAGTACCAGCCAGACCGACTGACTTCCATGTAGGTTTGGACGGATATATAAAAAATACTTCTGCGTATGCGTTTCGGTTTTTTAGTGACATGCTTATTGTTATTGACCCGGCTGTCCGGTGCACAAACCGTTTCCGGTGTCATCCGTGACAACAGCTCGGGAGAATCCATCATTGGAGCGGTAGTAACCATCAAAGGCACGGATCTGGGAACCACCACCGATATTGATGGTAAATTCTCGCTGAAATCAGATAAGCAGCCGCCATTTACGTTGGTCATTTCCTATGTCGGTTATCAATCGCAGGAAATCAGTGTGGCAGATCTCACCAAAGGCGTCACGGTCAAGTTGCGTGCCAAAGAAGTAGAGCTGAAAGATGTCGAGGTTACTGGAAGTCGTATCTCTGAAAAGCAGAAAGAAGCGCCGTTGACGGTGGAGTCGATGGATATCATCGCTATCAAAGAATGTCCGCAGCTCTCTTTTTACCAGGCGCTCGGTTCGCTGAAAGGAGTAGACCTGACTACGGCCTCATTAGGATTTACGGTGATCAATACGCGCGGATTCAATTCTACTTCGCCGGTGCGATCGCTGCAGATCATTGACGGCGTCGATAATCAGTCACCGGGCTTGAATTTTTCCCTGGGCAATTTTCTGGGTGCTTCCGAGCTGGATGTATTGAAAGTCGATTTGATTGCCGGCGCCAGCACGGCATTTTATGGCCCTAATGCGTTTAACGGTGTAATCAATATTCAAACGCGAAGTCCGTTCGTAAAACCCGGCCTCGAAGTTTCCGCCAAAGTAGGGGAGCGAAACTTATTGGAAACGGCTGTGCGCTGGGCGCAAGTGTTTAAAGATAAAGAGGGCAAAGACCGCTTCGGGTATAAGTTGAATTTATTTGCGATGCGGGCTAACGACTGGGAAGCCGATAATATGAATCCTACACCGCAATCACCCGACGGTATTACCAACCCTGGTGGCTACGATGCGGTGAACGTGTACGGCGATGAATATTACGCAACCAGTAATTTCAATAAGCAGCCGGCGACCAATCCGGGATTGATGACCTATTACCGTACCGGTTACCGTGAAAAAGATCTGGTGGATTACAATACGAATAACATCAAGGCGAATGCTGCTTTTCACTACAAGTTGAACGATAAAGTAGAGGCGATACTCTCCAGTTCCTTTGGAACAGGAACTACCGTTTACCAAGGTGATAATCGCTACAGTTTAAAAGACATTTTATTTTTCCAGAACAGATTGGAAGTTCGCCAGCAGGATAAATTTTTCTTGCGCGCGTATGCTACCAATGAAAATGCCGGAAATTCTTACGATGCTTATTTCACCGCGTTGTTGTTGCAGGATGCATCACGTTCCGATCGTTACTGGAGCGAGTATTACCGCAATTATTGGGCGAACGATCCTCCGGGCGCTCAAACGAGTGTGTTTAACCAGATCAGAAGTTACCCCGGCTATCCTCAGCCGTCCAATTATCCGCAGTACGAAGACTATTTGGCGGCTATTAATCCGTTTCTCTTAAACAACTATTATGATTCACTGACGCAATTTCACGATGCAGCGAGAGGATACGCCGATAATTTGATGGTTACTGGACGTGATTTTGTGCCGTATTTCAGTCCGGGTACCGACCGTTTCGATTCTGCGTTTTCGTCGATTACCTCCAGAAAGTCTTTCGCCGAAGGCGGCTCTCGTTTTTACGATCGATCTGCGTTGTATCATGTACAAGGTGAATATCAGTTCAAGCTGGGTACTTTTGCCAACGCCCGCGCCGGCGGAAATTTCCGAGCCTACCGCCCGGATTCAGAGGGCACGATTTTTAGTGATACCTCCGGACGTAAAATTGTAAATAGTGAATTCGGTACATACTTCGGAGCTGATAAGAAAGTCCTCGACGAGAAATTAACTGTCAGCGCAACGTTGCGAATCGACAAGAATCAGAATTTCGACTTCCTCGTTTCCCCGGCGGCCTCTCTTGTTTACACGCCGAATCCGAATCACGTTCTGCGCTTTTCGTTCTCTTCCGCCATCCGCAATCCTACGCTTACTGATCAGTACTTGTATTACAACGTAGGTCGCGCAATTCTCATTGGAAACACGGAAGGCTATGATTCTTTGTTGACGGTTCCTTCGGTACGCGAGTTTTTTGACAAAGACAAACAACCGCAATATCTGGAATGGTTCAGCGTGGATCCGGTGCGTCCGGAGAAAGTCAAGACGTTTGAGTTGGGTTATCGCACCACCTTGTTCGACAGATTATATCTTGATGCGAATTACTATTACAGTATCTATCGCGACTTTATCGGATATCGTATTGGGGTAGACGCGGACCTTTCGCGGACCATTTTTGGGACCTACGAGTTGACCGTTTACGATGTGTTCCGTTTTGCCAGTAACGCGGAAGATGTGGTCAATACGCAAGGATTCTCTTTAGGCTTGAATTATTTCGTCGGCAAATTCTTCGCTTTCAATGGTAATTACTCCTGGAATCAGCTCGATAAACGGGGTTCCGACGATCCGTTGATTCCGGCGTTCAACACGCCGTTGCATAAATTCAATGTGGGCTTCAGCGGACGCGATATTGAAACGGTGGTGTTTAACAAAATAAATGTTAACGGCTTCGGATTTAATGTCAATTTCAAATGGGTTGATGGGTTTGAATTTGAGGGATCACCGCAATTTTCGGGTGAAATTGAAGATTATGAGCTGGTCGACCTTCAAGTCAGCAAACGCGTTCCCAAAATGAATTCAGTGTTCAAATTGGGCTGCTCCAATTTGCTCAATAACCTTCATTACGAGGTTTTTGGCGGTCCGCTCATCGGACGGTTGGCTTATTTTTCTATTCTGGTCGAGTTGAATAAATGATGAATTTAGGGGTTTTGACAATCGCGGTAAATCGCTAGATTTACGCGAATCAAAACCAACCATCATGACGAAAATTTTACGCAATGTTTTATTGGCTGTTATGGCTCTCGGATTTTCCCAGGGAAGCTCAGCCCAGCGTTACACGACGGAAGTATTCTCTTCTGTTCAGGTTACGCCAAGTGTAGTATACGGACAAAACAAAGAAGTACTCACCGGCGCTCCGGTGATGAAGAACCTTACCATGGACGTTTATGAGCCGGCAGGTGACGCACAGGCTTCACGTCCGCTGGTGATTTATTTGCACACCGGTAGCTTTCTTCCTCCGGTAATTAATGCCAATCCAACCGGAAGTCGTTACGACAGTACGTGTGTCGAAATGTGTAAGCAATTCGCACGACGCGGATATGTTGTTGCTGCTATGTCTTACCGTCTGGGCTGGAATCCAGTAAGTGCTGACCAGGATGTTCGCACCGGCTCGCTGCTGCAAGCGGTTTATCGCGCTATTCAGGATGCCAAGGCCTGCGTTCGCTACTTCCGTGAAGAGGCGACGATTAACGGCAATCCGTTCCGCATTGATACCAACAATATCATTCTCGGTGGACAAGGTACCGGCGGTTATATCGCTATGGGTTATGCAACCGTGGATAATGTCGGTGAGCTTAACCTGCCAAAATTCATTTCGAATTCCAGCAATCCATCCTATGGATTTATTGCAGGTCAGTCGTATGTTATCCCGCAAATCTGGGGCGACTGGGACGGTTATGGTGGTGACACCACGGTGAACTATCCAAATAACCACGTTGGTTACAACAACCGTGTGAGTTTCGTATTTAACATGGGTGGTGCTTTGGGCGACAGCTCCTGGATGGCTCCCGGCGATGCTCCAATGGTAGCGTTCCACGTGGTTGGTGATCCATTCGCTCCGTTCGGCGATGGTCCGGTTTATGTTCCAACACAGCCACCCCAGTACGTTGTTGACGTAAGCGGAAGTGCACCGGTTGTTGCTAAAGCAAATCGCATTGGAAATAACAGTTGCTTTAATTCGGCCGCATTCTCTGATCCGTACACGCTGCAGGCGAATACGGTCAACGGTGGAGAAGATGGTTTGTATCCTTTCTATACTGATCCAGTGATCCAGTCCGGTCCGTGGGAATGGTATGATTCCACAGCTTTGGTGTTCTTTGCACAGGCCATCGGACAGCCGGCAGCTGCGGGAACGCAGGCTTACCTCAACGGTTTGGCTACGAATCCTGATATGTCCAAAGCAAAAGCATTGGCCTACATCGATACGATTCAGAACTATGTTAATCCGCGTATTGTGTATTGTCTTGGCTTGAATACAGGTGTAGCTGAGTTGGAGCAACTCAATGCTGCGGTTTCTGTCTTCCCGAATCCTTCTGCCGGTGAGTTCACAGTAGATCTTCGTGAGGTAACCGAAAAGCCTTCGTATATCCGTATTATGGATATCAACGGTCGTCTTGTCCACAATATCGAAGTCAGCGAAGCTGCTGCGTACTCGTTCCGCGGCTTGAGTCTTGCCAATGGTTTGTATGCCGTGAAAATCGGCTTCAAAGCCGGCGAGGTGACGAAAAAATTGGTCGTCAATTGATTTTAGATAAAACAAATGATAAAAGGGTCGTCTGCGGACGGCCCTTTTTTTTTGAATCAAAAAAATACAGTACTTTTTCAGCATGAAAAAATTCTTCCTTACCGTTTTCTTCCTATGGGTTGCTTCGGCTTCCCTTTCCGCTCAGACTATAATCGATTGTACTTCCTCTCGCTATGACACAGAAGTATTCTCGTCCGTGAATACTTCCCCAAACAGGGTGTTCGGTTCCAACTTCAACACGTCCGGTACCTTGGTGCAATTGAGTCTGGATGTAGTTGAGCCCTCAGGAGATACTGCAGCGATGCGACCATTGATTATCTGGGCGCACGGCGGGAGTTTTGTTACAGGAACCCGTCAGGATAATGATGTGGTGGCATTGAGCAATCGCTTTGCTAAACGCGGATATGTTTGTGCGTCGATCGATTACCGTTTAGGAATTCCCTTTCCTCCGGATCAAACCGGTGCTACGCAAGCGGTTTATCGTGCAGTGCAGGACATGAAAGCGGCTGTCCGTTACTTCCGACAGGATGCGGCTACGACCAATACGTTTAAGATTGATCCTAATCGTATTTACGTCGGCGGAAGCTCTGCTGGTGCATTCACCGCTCTTCACCTCGCGTACCTGGATGACGTTTCGGAACTTCCGGTGGAAATTGATACGGTGGCATTAGGAAACCTGGAAGGCAACAGTGGAAATCCCGGCTACCCGTCGAACGTTTCCGGTGTTATCAATTTATGTGGCGCTATTGGCAATCGTACGTGGATGCAGCCGAACGATGAGCCACTGTGCAGTATGCACGGTACTACGGACCAGACGGTTCCTTATGCAACAGCTACCATTTTCCTTTTCAATGTCTATCCGTTGATGGTCGTTGATGGCAGCTACAGCATTAACGAATACGCGGATCAGATCGGTGTTGATAATACATTGTACACGTATTTCGGGGCAGGCCACGTTCCTTACCTCGCCAATGCAGCGTATATGGATACTACGGTTCGCTTCGTCAGCAATTTTCTGTACCAACAGTTGGGTTGCCAGCCTTCGGATCCCAATCCGCTACCGAATACATTTACTACTACTGCGGTGAATGAGTTGAATTTAACACTCCCGGTAGAGCTATTCCCTAACCCTGCATCATCATATTGTATGATTCGCAGCGATGAAGTTATTCGGGAAATACGTGTACGTGATCTCATGGGCCGGATGGTACTGCAAACAGCAGTAGGGCGCAGCGATTTTTTCGTTAACCTCGAACAGTTTTCCGCCGGCAGCTACAGTGTAGAAGTGATCGGTGAGCAGTTGACCGGTATCCGTAAATTAATCGTGAAATAATCGGCTGCGGTAGAAAGGATTTTTTACCGGTAAGACGATGGCCTAGTCTCTTTCTTTCGTTTGCTTGCCGAATGCGAGCGGATTTGCGTTGATGCGGTCGTATTCTTCACGCTTCCGCAGGATATCAATGGCAAGGTAAATGGCATCACGGAGCGATGCTTCGTTCGCCGTGCCTTTTCCCGCAATATCATACGCTGTGCCGTGATCCGGTGATGTGCGGACTATTGGTAATCCTGCCGTGAAGTTGACGCCGGACGAAAAGCTGAGCGCTTTGAATGGTGCCAGTCCCTGATCATGATACATCGCCAATACGGCATCGAATTTGGTGTATGTGCCGGAGCCAAAAAATCCGTCGGCGGCATACGGACCGTATACAAACATGCCTTCGTCAAAACATTTTTTGATGGCCGGCTGGATGATGTCTTGTTCTTCTTTGCCAATCAATCCGCCGTCGCCGGCGTGCGGATTCAATCCCAGCACGGCAATACGTGGTTTACGAACGCCAAAGTCACGCTTTAGTGATAGCGCCATTGTTTTGAGCTTGGCGATGATCTTATCGGTCGACAAGTGCGCACTCACGTCTTTTATAGGAACATGCCCGGCTACGACGGCCACTTTCAGGTTCTCGCTGACAAGAAACATCAATGGTTCCTTGACGCCGAAGTGATGCGCGAAGTATTCTGTGTGTCCTGCGAATTGAAAGTCTTTGCTTTGGATCGTACTCTTGTTGATCGGTGCAGTGACCAAAGCATCAATGGTGCCGTTTTTTAAATCAGCTACAGCCGCTTCCAAAGAGCGGTAGGCAAACTGTCCGCTTTCAGGCGTAGGCTTACCAAAATCAACTGTAACATCTTCTTCCCAACAATTCACCAGATTTGTCTTTCGTAAAATGGCTTCGCTGCTGTTCTTCACGGTTTGATACTGAAAATCATTCATGTTTAACAGCTTGCGTTGCTGTGACACCAGTTTATTGCTCGCGTAAATCAGCGGCGTGCAAAGCTGCAGCATGCGCGCATCCATGAACGTTTTCATGATCACTTCCAAACCTACGCCATTAACATCACCGCAGGTGATGCCGACTTTGATCTGTCCTTCTGTTTCGTGCTGTTGGCTCATACTTGATGGTTTGGCGATGTCTACTGTACTAAACGGTTTAGGTGTGGAAACGGTTTACTTGTTCTTTAAAAACTCGAAGAGCATCCGGACACCTACACCGCTACCGTTCTTGCCGCGGTAGGAGGAAGGCGACTGTAACCAGGATGGACCTGCAATATCAAAGTGCATCCAAGGATAGTCAATATAACGGGCCAGAAATTTACCGGCTGTGATAGCGCCCGCAGTCGGTCCGCCAATATTTTTCATGTCGGCAATGTCTGATTTGATCAGATCATCGTATTCATCCCAGAACGGAAATTCCGCCATTCGCTCATAGACATTTTCACCGGCTTCACGGATGGACGCTTTGGTTGATTCGTCGGCAGTTCCCATACAGACAATTCCGTATGGACCGATTGCTGCAGCTGCAGCGCCCGTTAGCGTTGCAAAATCGAGTACCAGTTGCGGCTTGAAACGTTTCGCATAATGAAGTGCATCGGCGAGAATAAGTCGTCCTTCTGCATCGGTGTTGAGGACTTCCACGGAATGTCCGCTCATCATCGTGATTACATCTCCCGGAGTGTAGGCGTCCTCTCCCGGACGATTATCGGTTGCAGGAATCAACGCCACCACATGCACCGGTAATTTTGCTTTTGCGACGGCATAAATAGCGCCGGCAACAGCGGCTCCTCCTGCCATGTCACATTTCATATAATCCATGGAGTTAGCGGTTGGCTTGAGACTCAAACCACCGGTATCGTACACCACGCCTTTTCCAACCAGTACGATCGGTTTTTTATTTTTTGCAGTGCGAGGCTTGTATTCCATTACGGTAAATGTTGGCGGCTGTTGACTGCCCTGATTCACGGCAAGAAGTCCGCCCATTTTCAAGGCTTTGATACGCGCCTTCTTCATCACTTCCACCTTGATACCGGCTTGCTTACCCATTTTTGACAATTCGGCGGCAAAGACGGTTGCTGTAAGGTAGGACTGCGGTTCATTTACGAGCGTGCGGGTTTTCCAAACAGCATCAACGAGAATGTTAAGCTCATCTACTTCTTTCTTTCGGACCTCCGTACTCTGCAGTCGGATTTCTTTTACCGTATTGCCTTCTTTGCTTTTTGTCTTGTATTTAAGAAACTGGTAATTGCTCAGTGCCATGCCTTCTGCCATCGCCAGTGCCGCAGGACCATGTCCGGAGACATCGACCAGGACGAGTGACTCTTTTTTATGGCTGTTGAAGTGGGGCAACAAGGCACTGCCGGCCTTGCGGCAGGCTTCCAGTAAATCAGTGCCGGTTTTCTTTTTACTGATACGATGAACGGCAATAATTCGTCGGTATTGATTGATAATGATGTTGTTGTGATCGGCTTTCAGCTCGTGCTGGACGTAATCGGCCTCCTCTTTGGACAGTAGTCCGGTAGGCAAACCGCTCTTTTCGTCGGTTAAAAGGACCAGGGAGTCGGTCGAACGATAGGTAGGAGAAAGGCGGATGGTAGTCTGCATAGAAGTTTGTAAATTTGAGAGGCGGAAAATTACTCATTTTTTCCGCCCAAATGCATGAAACTACCCCGGCATTCAATTGTTGTTGGTTAGAAATGCACGACTTTACGATGAACGCAGACCTTCTTTTCAAAAAAGCGCTTGATTTCGGGTTTTTAACCGCTGAAGAAGGCCAATTTCTTTTTCAGCACGCGTCAACCGCAGAGCTTATGGCGGTAGCCCATGAAATGCGAATGAAGCTTCATCCGGAGCGCATTGTCACGTGGATTATTGATCGCAATGTCAATACGACGAATGTCTGTATCGCTAACTGCAAATTCTGCAATTTCTACCGTATTCCCGGACATGCAGAATCCTATATCACCACGATTGATCAGTACCGTCAAAAAATAGAGGAGACGTTTCGTTATGGCGGTGAACAGCTGTTGCTTCAAGGTGGCCATCATCCCGAACTGGGCTTGACATTTTATGCCGACCTCTTCCGGCAGCTCAAACAACTTTATCCCAAGCTGAAATTACATTCGCTCGGACCGCCGGAGATTGCTCATATCGCCAAACTCGAAGGAATTTCCCATACAGCCGTACTTCATTCGTTGATGGAAGCCGGTTTGGATTCATTGCCCGGCGCCGGCGCCGAGATTCTAAGCGATCGTGTGCGACGTCTGATCTCGAAAGGCAAATGTTCCGGTCGCGAATGGCTAGACGTGATGCGTGCGGCTCATCAGCTTCACCTGACCACATCTGCCACGATGATGTTCGGCCATATAGAAACGCTGGAGGAGCGTTTCCAGCACCTGGTAGCGCTTCGCGAAGTCCAAAGTGAGAAGCCGGTTTCCGCGAAAGGATTTGTGTCGTTCATTCCCTGGCCGTTTCAGGATGAAGGCACGTTGCTGACGCGCGTTAAAGGCGTTCATAATACGACGACCGGCGAAGAATATATCCGTATGCTCGCTATCAGCCGGATCATGTTGCCGAACATCCCGAATATCCAGGCCAGCTGGTTGACGGTTGGCAAAGAAATTGCACAGGTCTGCTTGCATGGTGGCGCGAATGATTTCGGCTCCATCATGATTGAAGAAAATGTGGTTTCTGTCGCCGGCGCGCCACATCGGTTTACCTCCGATGGTATCCAACAAGCAATTCGTGAAGCCGGTTTTGAGCCGCGTTTGCGCAATCAACAGTTCGAATACCGCGAGATGCCGGAAATCATGGAACAACAAGTCATCAATTATTAACTTGCACGATGCTTCGTTTGCTATTCACCGTTATGCTTTTGCTGGTCGCTTTTGCGAGTCAGGCCACGCATAATCGGGCAGGCGAAATTACGTTTGAATATGTCGGTCCGTTTCCGGCGCTGACGTATAAAATCACCATCATCACGTATACCCGAACCAGCAGTGTGCAGGCGGACCGTCCGTCGCTCGACTCCGTTTACTTTGGAGATAATTCACCGTATGTTTCTATTCCACGCAGTATCAAATCCAACCTTGGTAACGACATCAGCAAGAATATTTACATCGGCTATCATACTTATCCCGGAAATGGCACGTTCGTCATTCGCTTCGAAGATCCTAACCGAAACGAAGGAGTGATCAATATCCCCAATTCCATCGATGTTCCTTTTTATATCGAATCCACGCTGATCATTGATCCGTATCGTTTCCCGAATAACTCACCGGTGCTGACCTATCCGCCAATTGACCGTGGCTGTGTCGGAAGAACATTCGTCCACAATGCAAATGCCTTCGATCCCGATGGCGACAGTCTTTCTTACGAATTGGTTTTTTGCAGCGGCGCTTCCGGACTTCCGATTCCGGGCTATACGTATCCGATTGCTTCCAGTTCATTTACATTGGATCCGTTTACCGGTGATCTCGTATGGGACTCGCCGG
>CAINVI010000299.1 GCA_903854075.1 Candidatus Pollutiaquabacter sp.
AGGAACATTGTATAAAACAATCGGTACCGGACACTCTTGTGCAAGTACACGGTAATGACCGATAATACCTAATTGCGTAGGACGGTTGTAATACGGCGAAACGGAAAGAATGGCCGAGACACCCGAAAAGTCATAATCATCGAAAGCTCGAAGAATCTCGTTGGTATTATTACCGCCAAGACCTAGCATAACGGGCAATCGCTTATCGACAATTTCCACCACAAACGATAACACACTGCGACGTTCAGCAGCATCGAGGGTAACGGACTCGCCCGTAGTCCCTAACGGCACCAGGTAATCCACTTTGCCGGCAATACAGCGTTCAATAAGCTTTTTAAATCCTTTGTAATCGATACTTCCATCCTTGTTGAACGGTGTAACCAGGGCAACACCTGTACCTTTGAGCTTTTTCGCCTGCATAGCTGATTATTTTAATTTGCGAAGGAAAACTTCTGTTTCCTCGATCATCGTCTTTATTCCCGGATCGCCTTTCAGATTGATCATCATATCGTAAGAGGCTACATTCCGTTTATCATATCTTCCTACACGAAACCGAGCATGAGAAAGCGCAGCGATGTACTGCAACGGGAAACTACGTGCCGTATTCAGGTTGATGAGAATGTCGAAACGTTCTTTGATAAAATTGTGAACAATTGGATCCGTAGGAATCATTTTGAAATTTAAATTCTTCCGGGTGAAGAAATCCATTCCGTATTGTGGAAATTGATTTTTAGGCAACTGTTTCTTGTCAACGAAACCCATCGCCAGCATGTCTTTCTTATAGTCCGAACGGATACGCTTGATGTAATTTTTCACGAATTCGAAATCGGACTCGTCGGTGGCATCGTACAGGATACCGATCTTTTGCGCTTCATCAAAACCGACAGTTTCGTGATCGATCTTCCATTTACGAAGGTCTTGTTGCAGCTGGTACCTGCCCAGCATCGAACGGATTTTAACGGTCAGTTTCAAGGGTAAATCAGATCAGGGTATCGCTGTCGAAGTTACAGATTTTTACCCGCGAAAAAGCAATTAAATCGTCGCAAAAACGACGTTTATCCACCGATCAATTGAATGAATTCCGCCTCGGTTAACACCTTGACATTCAGTTTTTCTGCCTTCTCCAGTTTGCTTGGCCCGGCTTCATCGCCGGCCAGCAAATAGGAGGTTTTAGCGGACACACTTCCAGATACTTTTCCACCGTGCTGTTCAATCACGGATTTGATTTCGTCGCGACCGAATTTCAAGAAGACACCGGAGACCACAAAGGTTTTTCCGGCCAACACATCACTGACTTGCAGTGCAGATTGTTCGGAAGCCATTTGCACTCCTGCTTTTTCTAGCGCGTATACCAGCTTGCGGTTCCCTGCATCGGCAAAAAAATGAACGATACTTTCAGCGATCTTCTCCCCGATTTCTTCTGCCTCCACCAATTGTTCCGGCGTAGCAGCCATTAACTTATCCATCGTACCGAAATGACGTGCCAATTTCTTGGCGACCGTTTCTCCAACATATCGGATACCAATAGCATACAAGACGCGTTCAAATGGAACTTGCAAGGACCCTTGAATACCGTTCAGGATTTTCTGCACTGATTTTTCCTGAAAACTCACCTTTCTCACCTTGCCTGTATCTTCGTCCACCATCTCTTTCGTCAAGCCAAGCAATTGCTCGTGACGCAACTGGTACAAATCGGCGGGTGAAGTGATCAATCCCTGGTCGAACAGTAATTCCACTTTTCCTTCGCCAAGACTGTCAATGTTCATGGCGCGGCGCCCGATAAAATGTTCGATTCGGCCTTTAATTTGGGGTGGGCAACCCGATTCGTTCGGGCAATAATGCTGCGCTTCACCTTCCTTGCGAATCAATCGTGTACCGCATTCCGGGCACGTATCGATATAGCGAAATGGTGCAGCCGACTTATGACGTTTGGGTAAATCGACGGCTGTGATTTTAGGAATAATCTCGCCTCCTTTTTCGACAAACACGTGATCGCCTTCATGAAGGTCTAACTTTTCAATCTGATCCGCATTGTGCAACGTCGCGCGCCGCACCGTGGTACCTGCGAGTTGCACGGGTGACAAGTTCGCCACCGGCGTAATAGCGCCGGTGCGGCCCACCTGATACGAGATAGAAAGCAGTGGCGTAGATACACTGGCAGGTTTGAATTTATAGGCGATGGCCCAGCGCGGCGATTTGGCGGTGAAACCAAGTTCACGCTGCATGGCTACCGAATCCACTTTAAGTACTACTCCATCAGTGTCGTAGGGCAATTGATGCCGCTCTACATCCCACTTTTCAAGAAACGTATGAATCTCTTCCAGCGAGGAGGCCACACGCGTGTGCTCATTCACTTTGAAACCCCATGCTTTGGCTTTCTGCAACGATTCATAATGTGTCTTGAACGTGACAGTATCGGAAGGAATCGCATAGAAGTAAGCATCCAGTCCGCGCTTGGCAACAAGTGCGGAATCCTGCATTTTAACGGAGCCGGCAGCAGCATTGCGCGGATTTTTAAATAATCGGTCC
>CAINVI010000300.1 GCA_903854075.1 Candidatus Pollutiaquabacter sp.
ATTTTTACCCGATAATATTGCCCTCATGGAAAGAAAATTCAGGGTCAACTGGGACCTCATCAAAGACATCGTTTTCAGTATTTTCACGCTGGGCGTTTGGTTATTGCTTAAAACAAAACCCGGACAGCGGAAATCAGTGGGTCGCGAATGGTTTGACGCCATCGTGTTTGCGGTCATCGCAGCAACAATCATTCGTACATTCCTGATCGAAGCCTATACCATTCCCACTCCGTCCATGGAAAAGTCGCTGCTGGTCGGTGATTTCCTTTTTGTCAGTAAAGTGAGTTACGGCGCTCGAGTGCCAATGACTCCAGTTTCGTTTCCTTTTGCCCACAATACGCTGCCTTTCGTTGGTGGTAAATCGTATCTCGAATGGATTAAAATTGGCTACCATCGTTTACCCGGGTTCGGAAGTGTGGAGCGCGGAGATTGCGTCGTATTCAACTGGCCGGCAGAAAATGAAAATCGTCCGGTAGATAAGAAAGAAAATTACATCAAGCGGTGCATTGCCATTGCAGGTGACACTATTGCCATGCGTGAACAGCAGGTGTATGTTAACGGTAAAACGCAACCGCTCCCTGCGAAATCACAAACGTCCTATCATATTCTCACGGATGGAACAGGCTTTTCAGAAAAAGCCCTTGACCGATTGGACATCACTGATATCGAGCCCATGTCACAGGTTGAATTTAATATGCACCTGACGCGGGAAGCCGCTGCCGAAATGAAAACCTTTGGGAATATTCGAATGATCGAAGCCAATCGAGTACCTGCCGGAAATTTCCAGGAGTTTATTTTCCCATTTGAAGCAAAGCTCGGATGGAATGTCGATAACTTCGGTCCTGTACTCATACCGAAGAAAGGAATGACTATCACGTTGAATGATTCTACCTTGCCGATTTACCGAAAAGCCATCGGCGAATACGAAGGAAATCAGCTGGAGGTGCGCAACGACAAGATTTTCATCAACGGAAAGGAAACCAACAGCTACACTTTCAACATGGATTACTATTTCATGATGGGTGACAATCGGCATAACTCGCAGGACTCCCGTTTCTGGGGATTTGTGCCGGAAGACCACATCGTTGGAAAGGCTGTCTTTATCTGGATGAGCTGGAATTCCAACGGTTCGTTCCTTGGGAAAATCCGCTGGAACCGTTTATTCAACCGGATCAAGTCAAGCGATCTCTAAGAGAAACTTCATCGTATCCACACCATCAGCATAGTCATCAAGTGTCGGTGCTTGTGTTTGGCCAAAAGGAACAACCGGTGAATTGCATTTTTCCTTATTAATTTGTGTGTTGCTAGAAACGGCAATACACTGTATCTCCTCTTCTTGTTTACCTATTTTTTCCAGTAAGCGTTCCCAATTGTCGTAACGCTCGTAATGAACTACCGCCAGCGGTGAAGCGATCATTTCATCTTCTTTCAGGATCAGAAAATTGTTCTGCAGAAAGGGAATTTGTTTAAGAAGGTAGACCGCATGATGGTAATCGAAGTTGTTCATGTATTTATGATGATTCATCACTTCGTGATAACCATAAATGCTCTCGAAGAACAAGGATAAATCATAATCGACAGGAATATAAAGTTTAGATACATTTCGACAGCCTAAGCCGTAATAGGAAAATATATCCTTGCCTAATTCAGCGAGTTCCTCTCCGGTTTCAAAGCCGGTGATCAAGGCAATTGCATTTCGGTTTTTCCGAATTACGTGTGGGTATTTTCCGAAATACGATTCAAAGTAGCGGGCTGAATTATTGCTTCCCGTAGCAATGACCGCATCCATCCCTGAAAGTTTGTCTACAAATCGTACCACGTCGGAAACTGTCGGATCAATCGTGGCCATTTCCTTGACAATCATCGGCAGCAGAAACGGATCTTCCGAAGCGTTTTTGCCCTGATAATGATGGCCGGACATAAATACACACAATAAGTCATGGAGCCCAACGAAAGGAATATTACCGGCATTGATAACGCCAATGGTACGGGGCAATCGGTCGGTTTCCATCATAGGATAGGCGGCCACCCAGCGATCTACAGCTTCTGGCAGTAACGCGTTGGACCAAACCTCAAGTGCCATGGCCATGCTCCCCGTGGTGAACCATGGATTTTTGGCCTTGACCTGATCAAGCCATAGGCCGAATTCAGGGTCTTTTTCGGGTCCTGATTGAACCATTCGTTCTGAAAGTTGTTTTAGCCTGTAACCCAATGATTTAACTAAGGCAATCCGCTGTTTGAACTCCATTAATTGGTGTTTAATATGATTTTGGAAAGAAAATAAACTACACTAACTTTGTAACAAGATTTCCGATCAAAAGTAGAAAGGAATCAGTTTAAAGCAACGAACGTATGGCTATCAAAATTACCGAAGAATGTATCAACTGTGGCGCCTGTGAACCGGAATGCCCGAACAATGCTATTTATGAAGGCGGAGCTGAATGGCGCTTCTCCGACGGCACCTCACTGAAAGGTATGGTTTCCCGTATGGATGGATCCCAGATTGATGCCGATACGGCACAGACTCCGGGAGCAATGGATATCTACTATATAGTTACTGACAAATGCACCGAGTGCGTTGGTTTTCACGATGAACCACAATGCGCTTCTGTTTGTCCTGTTGATTGCTGTGTAGACGATCCTGACTTCCGCGAAGAAAAGGATGCCCTCATGGCCAAGAAAGATAAAATGCACGCTTAATCGCGTTGTCATTGTAGTTTACAGACCGCAGCACTTTGTGTTGCGGTTTTTTAATTTCAGCTTATCGCCTGCCTAATGCTTCGTATCGCTTCTTTAGTCCTCTTTTGTACGCTGTGGCTGAATAGTTACGCCATTGCGCCCGACAAAGTCGTAGTGGATTCGTTGATTCGACTGCTGCAACGCGGAGAAAACGATAGCATTCGATGGAACGCCAATCAACAGTTTCTTGCGATAGTAGAAAAATATTTAAAGTCCGACAGCGCAGTAAATACCTGTCCGGATTTTGCCCCAAACATAGCGTGCGTTCAAAGCCCAGATAATAAGTGGCGACTGTTAACCTGGCTGGTTCCCTCCTATGATGGTGATCACTACGGCTTCTACGGCTTTCTTCAAAAGTTAAACGATAAATCAGGTAGCAATCAATACTGGCCCCTTTCTGACTCGACCGGGTTTATAAAGAAGCCGGAATCAGAAAAACTCTCCTGTGATCGCTGGTTCGGCGCTACGTACTACGAAGTGATCGCTAAAAAGAAAAAAGGAAAGTCCTATTATTCTTTACTTGGTTGGAAAGGCAGCAGCCGACAGGTCACCCAAAAGGTCATCGATGTACTCTCATTCGATGGCGAAAAGCCGCGCTTCGGTTATCCAATGTTCAAGAAAGAAAGAGTGTTCCGTTCACGCATTATTTTCAGTTTTAATGCAACAGCGTCTATGTCGCTTCGCTACGAATCATCGAAGCGAATGATTGTTTTCGATCATCTGTTTGTGAGCAGCCCTGGAAAGGGCGGGCCTGTAGATTTCTCACAATCCGGTCCGGATGGAAGTTATGACGGCTATAAGTTCCGTGCAGGACGCTGGCAATGGGTAGCCGACGTTAAAATGAAGCAGAAACGTACCCGGAAATAACCGTTTTCGCAGTAATTCCTACCTTCGTAGCTACTTATACCGCCAACGCATGTCCATCACCTTCAAGAAACTCTTTATTCCCGGACCCACCATGGTCCACCCTGATGTGCTGGCCAAAATGGCAACACCGATGATGAGTCATCGTTCCAAAGAAGCCAGTGAATTACAACGTGGCATCGCCGGAAAGCTGCAACAGCTCATGTTCACCCAAAACCGTATCGTTCTTTCCACTTCATCGGGAACCGGTTTAATGGAAGGCGCAATTCGCTCGGTGACCAAGAAAAAAGCCATGGTCTTCGCCGTGGGCGCCTTTGGAAAAAGGTGGCATGAATTGGCAGTGTTAAACGGTGTCGATGCTGATCTTCATCTCGAGGAGGCTGGTCAACCTACACTCCCTGAAACCGTGGATCGTTACTTGAAAACCGGCCACTACGATACGGTCACTATTACCCATAATGAAACTTCCACCGGCATCATGAATCCGGTAGAAGCGATCGCCGAAGTGATGGCAAAATATCCGGATATTGTTTGGATGCTGGACACGGTGAGTTCACTGGGTGGTACCAAAATCGATGTTGATCGTTTAGGTGTTGATGTATGTATTTCTTCCTCGCAGAAAGCTTTAGCCCTTCCTCCGGGATTAGCGCTTGCCTCCGTTTCTGACAAAGCTGTAGAGCGTTGTCACGAAGTAGGACAAAAAGGGTACTACCTCGACCTTGGTAACCTCGTAAAGTTTGTAGATGAAAAGGATAACCAATATTCCTGCACGCCTTCCCTTTCACACATGTTCGCTATGGACTTTCAGCTTGACCGTATACTTAAGGAAGGACTTGAAAACCGCTTTATCCGTCATATGGAAATGGCGGAGTTCACCATCAATTGGGCGAATCATTTTTTTGAATCCTTCCCGCGGCCAGGTTTCGAATCAATGACCGTGACCTGTATCAAAAATACCAGAAACATAAACGTGGCACATTTGAATGAAGAGCTGGGCAAGCGCGGCATGCAA
>CAINVI010000301.1 GCA_903854075.1 Candidatus Pollutiaquabacter sp.
ATTCTTCGTACGAAGCGCATGCCAGGTCATATAAGCAAAGCAGAGCAGCGGTAGGATGTAGGAAAAATGAGTAAAGGTCATTCCCATTATTCCGGATGTATTTGTTTTGTCGAGATCGCAGATGACTCCTTGCGCCGGCGGAATAATAGCGCCGCCAAGTATCATCATAATTAAGAACGAAGATCCTTGGCTCGTGTACTTGCCGAGGCCGGTCACTGCCAGTGCGAAAATACACGGCCACATTACAGAACAACAAAGTCCGCCACTGATAAACGCATAAGTACTTACTGTTCCAGTGGTCATCATACCCACCAGCATTGCAGCGGTGCCAAGACCGGCAACCGTCATCAGCATTTTAGCAGGACGCTCATTCGCGTAGAAGAAAGCAGCAATCAGGAAGGCGACACTGATTACATAGACAAACAGGTTTTCTACATCGTTGCCACGCAGATGATTCACGCCAAGAATAACGCCAAAAGCAATCAGCGGAACAATTACTGTCAGCAGTCGCTTGGTGGAAGTCGACAGGTTGAAAGCAGATACCGCACCGGTCCAACGGCCGATCATCAAACTTCCCCAATACAGAGAAATGAACTGTGAAATGAATTTTTCATCCAGTCCGCCAAACTTAGGCTGCTTAAGTAACGCTCCCATGTTACTTTGAATAGTTACTTCCATACCTACGTAAACGAAGATGGCAATCATGCCAAGAACCAGTTGCGGATATTGCATAGCGCCCCATCCTTGACGGTTTTTCCCGGAAGCGTTCATTGCGTAATACAACAGACCCAGAATAACCACCAGTGCGCCGAATACCAGGTAAACACGGTTTTCCTCTCCCAGTAGATCGTTAAAGAACAGCAATAAAATAGTTGGGATGGAAATAAGGAACAGGGTCATGGTTGCTTTGTCGCTTTTCTCCATATGTTCTTCTTGTTGAATCGTAGGAAGATTTTTGTTGAAGAGGAAGAACAAGGCGACGAACAGGAATAGTCCGGCCAGTAGGTAGTATAACGTCTGGATGGACTGAATGGTAGCCGATCCGCCATTAGCCAGGTCGCCAAATAGAATATAGCTTACCGCAAGTGGCCCCAGCAAGGTGCCCAGCGAATTAACACCGCCTGCGAGATTCAATCGGTGCGCTCCGGTTGCAGGATTGCCAAGCGCTATGGCAAACGGCTGTGCGGCAGTTTGCTGGAGCGAAAAGCCCAGCGCGATCAGAAAGAAGGAGCCGAGTACCATCGCGAACGTTGCACCGGATAGCGATGACACATACGCCAACGCCAGTGCGCCGGTAACCGACATTAACAAGCCGAAGATAATTCCATTTTTGTACCCTATCCGGTTTAGTATGTCGAGTCCGGAGAAGGAGGAAGTTAGATACAGCAAGAGGGATCCGAAGAAGTAAGCCCCGTAAAACGAGGTGTCAATCAATTGCGATTGGAACTGATTCAGGTTGAAATGCGTTTTACAAAAGGGGATGAAAATGCCGTTAGAGGCAGCGACGAATCCCCAGAAAAAGAAGACCGTCACCAAGGTAGGCAGTGCGCTCTTGCTGTACGACGTAGTGGTTGAACTCATGGTGGTATGGTTTGTGATTGATGAGGTTAAAGTACGTATATCATTTCGGAATTACACGCGTCCGTATTCGTTGAAGGATGAAAGTTCCTAACCGCCGTCCCTGTTCTTTACTTACTTCCAGCGTGGGCTGAAAATGGATGCCGCCGTAGAACCGGCTGATGGAGGCCTGATCGGCGGCTTCATTGAAAGAGCTGAAAGTGCGCGTGGGTAAATCGTTCATTACCTCCAGCGTGTCTGTAAACGAATAGTTTTCGCCGAAGAGGCCGGTTAAAACGGTGGCTGCAGCACCGGAAATCACACTGTGACCGCTGGTGTATTCCGGAAATGGTGGTGTCTGAATAAACGGTTTCCAATTTTCGTCGATCAGTCTATTGATGGCGGTCACCGGCCGGATATATTCGGATCGGTATTTCTCGTCCCAACAGGCTATGAAGCCGTCAAATATCGCCAGACTGACTAAAGTGAACGCTTCCGCACTCTCTTTTAGCGAAGCGCCGGATTGCAGTAATGCCGTTGCAGTGATGCCGATCCAATGTCCGCCGGGCGTAACTTTCTTGATCGCAAACGAAAAATGTCCCTGGTGTTGCGTCGCAAATGGATTGTCGTCCCAGTAGCGAGCTGTCTCGTATTCAGCGCCGGTAAGTTGTGTAGTTCTGTACACTTCCTTTAGCGCAGCCATGAAAGGCGATCCTGTTGCAGTGTCATAAGGAATGGGCCGTTCCGGCATGAATTGGGCTGCTGAATCCATGACGAGTGGACGTATTCTGTTCCAATAGGGTTCCAGTCCTTCCATGTAATCCGGTGGTGTTGGCAACCATTTTCCTATTGTGCCCTTATACCGGTAGCGCGGATAGGTTCTTGTTTTTATGTAATTATCTTTTTTGGCCCAGCGCACAATCGCTCCGGATAACGCATTTCCATAGGCGATGGAATTTTGAAGCGTGGATGCTGAGACTCCACCGTTTCGAAGTTTTTCTTCTGTTTGTTTCCACGCTTCCTCCATGTCAGCTTCACTGAATACGAGTGCTTTTCCGGTCGCATAAAAAGCGCGGATACCGGCAATGTTGAAGTCGTAATCGGTGCCAACGACAGGTTCGGGTAAGGAATCAAGTCCTTTTACTTGTCCGATCAACGTTTGCAGTTCAGGGTGTGCCCTTCGGATTCCCTCATAAGCGGCTATATTGGCGTACACATAGATTCTGGATGCAATCGGAGGCGGGAAGATGTCGTGGAGTATAATAGCCGTCAGGTCACCGTTGGCAGTGATCAGCCACTGACTCGAGTTGACGAATTTATTTTCTTTAGCAGCGACGCCGACATTGGTGCCCATTGCGTAAATGAAAACTATCGTCTGCAAGAATGTTGTGAAAAATCTGTTCATTTTCCAAATAGGTAGGTGATGGGTTTTTCATTATTCATTCCGGCGATGATTATTTTTTTACCATTCGCCAATTCAACGATTTGTAAATCGCGACATTCACCGCGCAGCAACAAGCCGCTTTCCACTGCCGGCACATCGATGAATCCACCGTGGCCATCCCCTTGTAGAAAATTGCCAAAGGAAGCATCGTTCCGGCCCATTTCGGCGCGCAACCCAAAATTATTTCCTGCCATCAGAATGTCCAAATGCTTGTCTCCATTGAAGTCCTCGATAAGCAGTGTATTCACCGGCGAAAACTGTACGCTGTTGGCAAACGCGTGCTTGGTGAAGTTACCGCGTCCGTCGTTTTCGAACCAGCACGTACGGAATTCTGTAGCCGTCAAGGTACGGGCGCCTTGAAGCTGTGATGGAGTGAAGATACTGTCAATCGTTTCATCAGCGTATTGACGATAGTAAATGTATTTTTTACGCAGTGGTAATAATTGATCCAGTAATTCATCGCGGGAAGCCATCGGATACATACCGTCTTTTATATAATAAGTGATGATCGGATCAATCGTTCCATTGCCGTCAAAGTCTTTTACATACATCACGGCCGGGTGCAACGAATCGGCTTTCATTTGTTCGTTATTGCCACGGTTTCCACCTACCAGATCGATGTCGCCGTCGTGATCAAGATCGGCAGCTGCAACGCAGTTCCACCAGCCCGAACTGTTAGGTATTCCTTCGGAAAGGTGTTCCTCCAGTTTGTTGCCGTTCTGTATGAAAATTCGTACCGGCATCCATTCTCCGACAAGGATAAGGTCCGGCCGCTGATCTCCGTTCACATCGCTCCAGGTAGCATCCATAACCATACCGGCCACAGTCAGGGAAGCACACCATTTTTCTGTTACGTCGATAAAATTTCCACGATCATTCATTAACAAGGAAGAGCGGACCGGAAGTCCATAGCGGCCTTGTTGTACACATCCGCCAATGAACAGGTCGATGTCGCCGTCACGATCAAAATCGCAGGGAGCAATACAAAGTCCTGCAATGGAATCAGACGGCAGTCGGTGGGTGGCTTTGGTGAAATTTCCTTTGCCGTCGTTGAGGTAGAGTCGGTCCTGAAGATCAGGACTGCCTACTTCGAATTCATTTCCGCCTGAAACTATATACAAGTCAAGATCGCCATCCTTATCGGCATCGAAAAAAGTGCTTTCGCCGTCTTCGTTCATGCTGTCTGCGGCCAGCGCAGGCTGATCCGTAGTAGCGAATCCGGAACTATGCTGAAGCAACATGGTGTTTTTATAGCCGGCGGCACTTCCGAAAAAAACATCGGTCATTCCGTCATTGTTCACGTCGGCACTGCTCATACGAGGGCCAAAGGTAGAGAGCTTGTGGGGTAATAAAAATTCGGTCTTGAAATCGATGTATGTGTTTTCTTCGTGCTGAAAAGGTAAAGTATCCCCCGGTGTAAATAATTTCGCCTTTTGGCTAACAGGTTTTATTTTTTCTGTCCGTGCATCCGATTGCAGGATGGTTAAGGTTTGATCGGCGGGTACTTTTTTAATCAGTTGTTTGCGCTGATCCGGCCAGGTAATGATGATGTCATCAACGACAGTGGCATCGTCAATTCCAAATAACAGGGTGGGGTCACTGCACGATTGGTATCCGTGTGCTAATTGTACTTCTTGGTATTGTGAGAGATGGCCAACACGAACGGTTACTTTGGTGCCAATGCCGAATGGGTTCGCGCCTTCTCCGCGGAACTTCAGTCGAAGAAAGTGGTGGTTGGGCCGACCTTCATTCCGATAAATAAATGCCGGTTGGTTGATGTTGTTAACGACAAGATCACGGTCGCCGTCATTGTCGAGATCCACGGCAACAGCCCCGCCACTCAGTGAGTTTTCGGTGATGCCATTTTCCCGACTGACATCCGTAAAGGTTAGATCGGAATTATTCGTGAAAAAATAATTCGGAATGTCGATAGATGGAATCTGGTTCACTAATTCCATCAGGTTGGCTTTTTCTCCCTGACGACGGGCTTTTACTTTGGCATCCTCGTACGTATATTTTAGGAAGTCCATATTGATGTAGTTCCGGCGATAACCGTTGGTGATATATAAATCCTTCCATCCGTCATTATCAAAATCCACGAGTAGTGGTGTCCAACTCCAATCGGTGTTTGAAATATTCGCTAATTGACCTATTTCAGAAAATGTTCCGTTCTGGTTATTTAGCTGTAATGTATTTCGCATAACCTGATGATAGTAACCGTAGCGGACTTGCAGCCAGTACTTATCGTAGTTGGCCGGACCGCGCATTTCTTTTTGTCGCGGATTGTCTTCCGGTAACATATCGAGCGTGATCAGATCATTCCATCCGTCGTTGTTGAAGTCCGCCATTTCACAGCCCATCGCGAACTGTGAGATATGACCGAGTTGCTGCGTGAGTTGGTCGGTAAATGTTCCGTCGCCGTTGTTATGGTAGAGGTAATCAGGTTCCGTATAGTCGTTGGCGATATAGATGTCCGGCCAGCCGTCGTTATTAATGTCG
>CAINVI010000302.1 GCA_903854075.1 Candidatus Pollutiaquabacter sp.
AGCTACTCCGGTTGATAATGGTTTATTTACGAGCATTAGAAATTCGAATCTATATCCGAATCCAAATAATGGAGCATTCAATTTCTACATTGATCTTAGCAATGAATCACTCGCCGAAATTTCGGTTTTCACGGTTACCGGTGCCATGGTTTTCTCAGAGAAAAGAACCTTGTCTACAAATCTTCTAGCGTATGATTTCAGTCACCTTGAAAGAGGAATTTATTTCTTGCGAGTTGGAATTTATAATGAATACAGAACGCACAAGTTTATAATTATCAGGTAAAATGAAGTACATCTTTTTAACATTATTGATTGTTTTTACAGCTAACCTGAATAAGATTCATTCGCAAGCTTGTTTGAATAATTACCAGTATCGTGTTCCCATTTCGGTTCCTAATCTCAATGCCTCCGTATTGACTAATTTTCAAGTAAAAGTAGTGGTGAATACATCAGCGCTCATTACTGCTGGAAAATTACGAATTGATGGAGGAGATGTTCGTTTTACTGATGGTAGCGGAACCAATCTTTCTTATTGGTTTGACCCTGCAACTTTCAATCTTCCCGCTACTGAGTATTGGGTGAAAGTGAATAATTTGGCGCTTGGAGCAAATACCATTTATTTATTTTATGGCAATGCTACTGTTCCAGTAGTTGCGAGTGGAGATGCAACTTTTGAATACTTTGATGAATTTTCAGGAGCCGTTTTAGATAATTCTAAATGGAATCGTTGCGGAGATATTACCAATGTAACTTTAGCAGGTGGAATTATTAATTTTAGTTCAAGTAATTCAGCACCTAATTTAAAAGATGGAATTATTACTTCACTTCAAACTTTTGGCAATAATGTGATTGTTGAAACTGATGTGGTTTCTGCCAATGAAGGAAAAGCTATTCTTGGATTTATGACAGCAGCTGAAGAAGGGTATGCTACCACTTTTGAAAAAACAACGGCAGAAATTTTTAAATTATCCAGAATTACTACTAGTGCGGTTACTTGTCAAATTCTAACCGATGTTTTACCAACTTCTGCTGCAGGACCTCTTTCTGGAGTTTGGTCATTTAGTTGGCCAACTGCTTCCAGTCAAAAAATCGGATGGGCGAGTGGTGCTTCTTCGGTTACCTATGCAGATGGAATACATTCGGGTGTTTCTGGTAATCAGAAAAAAATTATTTTAGGATCGCATATCAATGCTTCTACCAATACAGGTGCATTAGCTATTGATTGGTTGCGCGTAAGAAAATTAGCCATAGATCCAATTACGGTTTTAGGGAGTGAGCAAGAATATCCTGTTTCTCCAAATCCAACCAACACTGGTCCTTATTGCAATGGCTCTACCATTCAATTTAATTCTACTTCTTATTCTGGTGCAGTATATACCTGGAAAGATCCTTCTAATGTTACTTTTTCTTCTATATCAAATCCTACTATTTCGGGAAGTACAATTGGAAATACAGGAACGTATACATTAGAAATTGCTGTACCGGGATGTGCACCTGTAGTGACCACTACTTTTGTGGATGTTTCTAATTCTTCGAATGCAGGAGTTACTTCTGGAACAACTACTGTTTGTTCAGGAACGAATGGAGGAACTGTTTCCGTTGCAGGAATTACAGGCAGTGTTGTAAGATGGGAAATGGCTAATAATATTGCTGGACCTTGGTTTACCATTTCTAGTTCAGCGACGAGTATGACTTATGCCAATTTGCTTCAAACTACTTTGTTTCGTCCAATAGTAAAAACAACGGCATGTCCTGAGGCTATCGGAACTGCTGCAGTAATCACAGTGGATAACGCAACAGTTGGAGGTTTTGTCATAGGAGGAACTTCGGTTTGTG
>CAINVI010000303.1 GCA_903854075.1 Candidatus Pollutiaquabacter sp.
CCGGCGATGCATCAAACCGATGACTGATTTTGGTGATCTTATAACTCGCACGTCGTACAAGTATTGCAAACGACCTTCCATTACGTTCCGTTTCGAAAATACTCTTCGAAATATTAAAGACGGCATTACCGAACGAATCGATGTAAATAACGGAGCCGCGAATACCGCTGCCATCAGCAACGGGTCGTGAAAAATGCGTTTCTACCAACTCACGGAAAGGTGTACCCAACGATGATGCAGGAACACCGTTCAGCAACGATACTACCGACTGCAACAGTATCTTTTTCAAGCCCTCCGAATTCGTCTCCGGCGGTACAGGCAATTTGAAACATTGAATTGATTTTCCGGCAAACAGCAACGCGAAAACACCGCTGTCGGGACCTACAAAAAATTGTTTTTCGAAGTGTACGATCAGAAAGTTAGCGCCTTCCCGGGATACACTACCTTCCTTCGAATTTACCCCGATGAAATGTACCGTTCCCTCCGGAAAATGTGGGTACGTATTGCCGATGATGTGGGCCGCTCCGAGCCGATCGTGCGCTGTAACAAGATGAGTCACATCAACGATGACTGCATTAGGCAGTTGCGAATAGACTTCACCTTTGAATGCGGCGACATACGGATCGCGCAAACCCCAATCGGTGGTCATGGTCAGTAACTGCATCGTAATACGCGCTATGCGACTGCTGTTGAAAACTTATCGCCGCGTTTCCGTCAAAAGTAAATAGTTTTGAAGTAGAATTGATCTACTAACCTTCGTCCTTTCGCACAGCCCTTGTGGATAACCCATACGGTCGAAAAACGAGTAATACGTCTCCCCTTGAGTGAAGTCATCATCCCGATTGACACCTTTAATCCGGTGGAATTTTTTGGTGTCAACGACAGCAATCTTGAAATAATCCGAAAGGGTTTCCCGGAATTGAAACTGGTAGCCCGTGGCAACGAAATCAAAGTTATCGGTGATGAAAAGCATATTCACCTGTTCAGTGAAAAAATCAATAAGCTGATTCAACACTACCAAAAATTCGGTAGTCTGACGGCCGACAATGTCAGCCATTTTCTAGGCGCCGAGCCTTCCCGAGAAATGGCCCAACAGCCACCAACCGGCGATGTATTGGTCTTCGGACAAAACGGCATTATGGTGCGCGCCCGAACAGCCAACCAAAAGCGTATGGTGGAAAGTTCTGAAAAGAACGACGTCGTGTTTGCCATCGGTCCGGCAGGTACCGGTAAAACCTATACCGCGGTCGCGCTAGCTGTACGCGCGTTGAAAAACCGTGAAATAAAACGGATCATCCTGACGCGTCCCGCAGTAGAAGCCGGGGAAAACCTGGGCTTCTTGCCGGGAGATCTTAAAGAAAAGATCGATCCTTACCTGCGGCCGCTTTATGATGCCTTGTACGACATGATTCAAGGCGAAAAAGTGAAAACATATGTCGAAAATGGTATCATCGAAGTAGCACCGCTGGCCTTTATGCGCGGCCGGACACTCGATAACGCGTTTGTGATTTTGGATGAAGCACAAAATGCAACGGAAAGTCAGTTGAAGATGTTTCTTACTCGTATGGGGCCATCTGCAAAGTTCATTGTGACAGGTGATACTACACAAGTTGATTTACCTAAATATCAGCCTTCAGGTTTAATACAAGCAACGCGATTGTTAAAAAATATTGATGGGATAGAATTCGTAACGTTAGATGCTACCGATGTAGTTCGTCACCGTTTAGTGCGTGATATCATTCATGCTTACGATAAAGAACCAGCGCAGGAGAAAGATAACAATCGCGATTATAAAGGCCGTCGACCTTCAAAGCGAAACGATCAAGAACATTCAGAAAAAGAATCAGATTAAGAATAATAAAACCGAATTGAATTATGTTGCAAAGTGAAATGCAAAACTGCTTACATCATACCGATTTTAAATTTGAAAGAACAACTTCTATCTATCATGGTAAGGTGCGTGATGTATATGTGATTGATAATAATTGGATGTTGATGGTAGTTAGTGATCGTATATCAGCTTTCGACTTTGTTATGCCTCGACCTATTCCTTATAAGGGTCAGGTGTTAAATCAACTGGCAGCACATTTTCTGGATGCAACAAAAGATATTTGTCCGAATTGGGTATTATCAGTACCAGATCCTAATGTAACTATCGGACGATTATGTCAGACGTTTAAAGTAGAAATGGTTATTCGTGGTTATTTGACTGGACATGCTTGGCGTGAGTACAGTGCAGGTAAGCGCATTATTTGTGGAGTTACTATGCCAGACGGGATGAAAGAAAATCAAGCCTTTCCTGAGCCGATAATTACGCCTACAACGAAGAGCGATCACGGTCATGATTTAGATATTTCAAGAAAAGAGATTTTAAATCAAGGAATCGTAAGTGAAGCAGATTATTTAGTTCTTGAAAAATATACTCGCGCTTTATACCAGCGAGGAAGTGAAATGGCTGCCGAAAAAGGATTGATATTAGTTGATACGAAATATGAATTTGGAAAAGCAGATGACGTTATTTTTTTAATTGATGAGATTCATACACCTGATTCATCTCGCTATTTTTATGCTGACGGATATGCACAACGTTTAGAGAACAATGAACCTCAGCGTCAGTTGTCGAAAGAGTTCCTGCGCCAATGGTTAATTGCTAATGATTTTCAAGGAAAGGAAGGCCAAGTGATACCTACATTCTCTGATGAATTCATTCAGGAAATTAGCGAGCGCTACATAGAGTTGTACGAGCAGGTGAGCGGTAAAAAGTTTGTCAAAGGGAATGATGAAGATATTCAAACGCGTGTTTTAAGTAATTGCAACGAAGCAATTAAAGCGTTGGTTAAATAATCGAACCTACATTTCGGTGCTTACCGGTTTTGTCTTTATAAAATTCAGCCATTATTAAACTGTCTTTTGTTAAATCGCCTGTTGGATGAAAGGGTGGGGCAAAGGTGACTTCTTTTCTCTTGTAGTCTAAGCCAACCATTACAATCGCTACTTTAGCCTGACAAGCAATCTGGTAAAATCCTGTTTTGAATTTAGGAACAGCCTTTCTGGTTCCTTCGGGAGCTAAGGCTAGTGAAAATGTTTTATCATTTGCGAATTGC
>CAINVI010000304.1 GCA_903854075.1 Candidatus Pollutiaquabacter sp.
CAGCTTCAACTGCCTGCAGGGCTACCGTCTTTTCGATACCGGTCTTTGTGGAAATCTCAGCCACCAGTTCAGCTTTGGTCATTGCTTTGACTATTAAGTAGTTGTATATTATCTAAGTAGGGGCGCAAAGATAGTGCTTCCAAGCGAATTAAAAAGGATGTTGCATACTTTTTCCGCCGCTAATTCGATTTTCGTGGCAAATAGCGATAAAAAAGGGCTTAATAGTCAAGTAAATAAAACCTGACTACTTTCAGACCTCGGATTTTAGGCCGAAAACAAGCGATAGCCGTTACCTTTACCAATCTTTATGCAACATCCTGTTTCTGCCGCCCTGATCGACTGGTACCACCGGAACGGACGAAATCTGCCCTGGCGAAATACCCGAAACCCGTATCACATCTGGTTGTCAGAAATCATCCTGCAGCAAACTCGTGTGGAACAGGGCCGACCTTATTACGAAAAGTTCATCTCCACTTTTCCGGATATAGTAGCGCTGGCCAACAGCAAGGAAGAAAAAGTCCTGAAACTTTGGCAAGGACTAGGCTATTATTCCCGCGCCAGAAACCTTCATAAAGCCGCTAAACTTGTAGCCTCATTGCATAAGGGCGTTTTTCCCTCCGACTACGAAAGTATCCGCGCCTTGCCCGGCGTCGGCGATTACACCGCTGCAGCTATTGCATCGTTCGCCTACAACCTCTCCTATCCGGTGGTCGACGGGAACGTCTACCGATTTCTGAGCCGGCTTTTCGGCATTCAAACACCCATCGATTCAACGGCTGGAAAGAAAGAATTCTTAGCGGTAGCCCAGGAGCTGATTCACGATGCGCCTCCGCACGACTTCAATCAAGCGCTCATGGAATTCGGCGCATTGGTTTGCACGCCTAAAAATCCGGAGTGCGAGCCGTGTATTTTCCGATCCAGCTGTGTGGCGCGAAAGAAAAAGCTCACAGAACAACTGCCGGTAAAGCGTAAAAAACAGCAAGTACGCGACCGCTATTTTCACTACATCGTGCTTCGGGATGGCAATAACATCTATCTGCGGCAACGCACCGAAAAAGACATTTGGCAACAACTCTGGGAATTTCCCATGGTTGAAACCAAAAAGCGATTAACGCCGGAATCACTGCTTAAGGAGGCCGGTCACTATTTCCGGACCAACGCTGCTGTCATGAGCGGCAACATCCAAACCGCCAGGCATCAGCTGAGTCATCAAACACTGCACGCGGCTTTCTACGAATTCACGCTTCAGAAAAAAACGTCGGTTCCCTCTGATTGGAAAAAAGTATCCAGGACCATCTTACGAAACTATGCCGTACCGCGATTGATTGATCGCTACCTGTCCAGGGAACTCGAATCGTAAATTATAACGCAGTTCCGATTTCAGAGGGAAAATAGCAATTCCATACGTCGCCATTTCTCACCCGAAGCGCCGCCTGGAATAGCCTGCTGATACTTCCACATCAATAGTTCCCACTCCTGAACTTTTTCGTTGGCTGCGTCTGCTGCTGCTTTAGCCTCGAAACTGAACGACTCGTCCGTCTCCATGATCATGAACAAACGATTGGCCACTCGGTAAATGTCTAACTGTACGATGCCGGCAGCTTTTATAGAGGCTAAAATTTCCGGCCATACTGCGCGGTGGTATCTTTCATACTCGGCGATCAGCGCCGGATCATCTTTCAAATCAAGACCAAAACAATAGCGCTTCGTCATCGGGAAAGCCGTTTTGCCAAGATACCATAACCAGCCACCGTCAGGAAGCAACACATTGGAATACCATACGCCAATGCGGTACCGTAGTTGTCAGCTACCCAACCCATAATCAACGGCACCAGCGCACCACCAACAATCGACATGACTATCACAGATGATGCCAGTTTCGTTTGCGCTCCTGCTCCGGCAATTCCCAGTGCGAAAATGGTAGGAAACATAATCGATTCGAAAAAGAAAATAGCCAGCAATGCAAAGGCACCAAAACTACTTTCTAAA
>CAINVI010000305.1 GCA_903854075.1 Candidatus Pollutiaquabacter sp.
CAATTGCAATGTCGATTGATGAGGTTTAAACCGCGAGCCGCGACTTCATCACGTTGCAGCGAATTGTTAACCAATTGAACAGCTTTGCCAGCCATGTCTCGGGAGCTATCGGCATACATCACGCCCTCACCGTCTGAGACCATCGATTGCAAACCACGTAAGGGCGTTGCAATGGTCGGCAAACCACAGGCCAGACACTTCAAAACTTTGTTTGGCAATGCTGCGTTTGTAACAAGTTCGGGGCGAAGAGGCGCGACTGCAACTTGGCCAAGGCGCATGTGATCCGCCAATTGCTCATATTCAATGCGCCCCGTCAATAACACCTGATTGCGCATTTGAAGTGAATTCACGAGCTGTTGCAGGCGATCAAATTCTTCACCGTCACCCAGAATCAAAAAAATAAGCGAAGGATCGTTGCGCAACGCAGGGGCAAGTTCGGTAAGCAATTCGACCAGACCACTGAATCGAAACAAGGTCCCCACGTAGACAATTACCTTGTCGTGCGGTTGTATACCTAGTTTTAGTTGAAGATCCTGAAGCGGCGGTGCAGGAAAGAATCTTTGAGTATCGCTGCCCGGGTAAATGACAGAAGACTTCGCAGTTGAAGCGCCGAGCCCAATGCAATACTGTCGAAGCACTTCATTGTGCGTTGAAACAAAGTTTGCATTCCTAAATACATATTTTTCTGCCCACTTCACGAGCAACTGAAATCTTGTTTCGCGAAGAGCATGTGAAATATCGATAACCCTCGCAACAATAGGTATCTTCTTCCAACGACATATCGCCGTTATCTGCCAGCCGCTAGTCGGCACGGAATACACCACCACCACATCCGGACGAATTCGCCTGACAAGACATAGAAATACCAGCGGCTGAACGATGGTTGCCAGGAGCCTGCCGAGGATTCCCGGAAGAATTCGCGGAGGGGTGGTAACAGCCACTCGTGACCCCGCATGGGCGCGAGTCTCGGTAGTTGTCAACACCCGAAATTTCGTTCGTGCTTTACCCTCGTCAAAATCAAGAAAATGCACCTCATGGCCGCGGAGCGACAGCAGCTCTGGGAAGTCGTGCATCTCAAAAACTACCTTGTTGAACCAGCTCACCTCATGAACAAAAAGGATCTTCATCTAAGGTTCCCGAGGAACTTTCATCTGTTGTGGAGAGAATTGAGGCCTTTTTTTCTCCAAAGCGCTCGGTGTGGTTCGGCTTTAAGAATTTGTTCGGATGGGCGATTATTGGCTGTGTAATAATAAAATATGAGCGACTTTCTACTCATGCCTTCAGGACATGCGAGGGGATTTGGATGACCGTGGTAAGTAAAATCGTGGGTCTCAAATATTAAAAGGCGGTTTGCAATTGGTAACACGGACTTAATACAACCAGTGAGCTCCTTATCCCAGAGCTCGAAATGACCTCCCCATTGTTCTTGCCAATTCTCATTCAAGTAGAGAATTGCGTTAAGTCGGCGGTGAACACCCATTAAATCATGCCAGTTGCCATCTGCATGAACGTCAAGCACGCCACCCGGCAAAATACAATTACGTCCACCGCCAGTGAAGTACGGATCCGAAATTAATTTCTCCACACCCGTAATTGCTGATAAAGATTTCATAAAACTTCCTGAATTGAAGAAATTAACCACGTTGGCGGTTATCGGTGAAATGTCATCTTCGGTAATCCAATTTGATCGAAGCTTGACTTGAATCCCATCAGCAATTGAGCGTTCCCATGACTTATCATCAGGACTTGGGAATTCAGACACTAGATCTTGAATTAGTTGAGGAGGAAAAAGACCGTCAACAATCACATGGGGAAAAGGATCATTGTTAGAAAACTCTTGCTTCAGTTGTTTACTCTGGCTCGCAAGTGTGTCAAGGGCATTCTGTCGCCAGCCTTCACGACTTGATTTCACAGAGTCATACTACCGATTATCAAAATCTTTTTTAACTCCAAACAGCAGCGTAAAATGGTCTAGTACCCACAACTTGTCAAGAGGCTTGAAAAACTCGTTAGCCCTATGCTGCGAACGCCGTGATCGTAACAGGCAGTATTTGAAAAAACCAACACTCATCGATGTCTTCTCAAAATATGCACACTGCGAGGAACCATGTGGACGTATCACGTTCGAATACAACAGTAATTGCAAAAGTAGCTCGATCAATACTTAAACATTTTTAAGAAACATCAAACTCAAACGCTGTTTCAAAAGCTTTGCAAAATCGTTATAAATCAACTGCTCTCTACTTTACAAATTATTTACTTTTATGCCAGGTTTTGCTATTCACAAAACCCGTATAACTCTGGATGAGTTTGGCCACACGCCACGACACATCCAGATCTTGATAGCTCACCGGCACATTACGCACTGTTTGGCTCTCATGGTGCATACGACTGACTTTGATTCCTTCCATCATTTCTTTGGCGTTAATACTGGTCATTACTAAAACACCACTGTCCATACCTTCAGGGCGCTCGTGAGCATCACGAGCGGTTACTGCGGCAAAGCCGACAATGGCAGCTTCTTCTGTGATTGTCCCACTATCCGAGATGGTGCAGTAAGAGTCTTGCTGTAGGCGGACATAGTCAAAAAAGCCGAATGGTTTCATTTCCTTAATCAGTGGATGGAAACCTGTTTTCAACTCTTCAAAGCGTTTTTTTGAACGCGGATGTACCGAAAGAATAA
>CAINVI010000306.1 GCA_903854075.1 Candidatus Pollutiaquabacter sp.
ATTCCTGCAATGATCCGAAAGTTCCATGAAGCAAAGATGAAGAATGAGTCAAAAGTTACAATCTGGGGAACCGGCACTCCGTTACGCGAGTTTCTTCATGTTGATGATTTGGCAGAGGCTTGCAGGTTTCTGATGCTGAATTACGACCTTCCAGGCCCAATCAATGTTGGTGTTGGAACAGACTTAACTATTTCTGATCTCGCAGAAACGATTAAACAAGTCGTATATAACGAGTGTGAAATTGAACTAGACGTAACCAAACCCGATGGCACACCGAGAAAATGTCTTGATGTCAGCCAAATCACGGCACTCGGGTGGACTCATAAAATCGCACTGCTAGAGGGATTGCAAAGCACATACGATTGGTACTTGGCTCACCAATCATCGTTGCGATCTAAAGAGCACTAGCGTTATTGCGTTGAACAATTTTCTAAGTAAGTCGCTGAAAGCCTTCCAAGAACGATGTCTTGACTTTCCACCAATAGCTTATCGATGATCCCACTCTTTAGAAGTGACGCAATTTTCTCGGCTGGACCGTTAACCCACAGCACAGCTTCAACATGTTGCTCACGAATGATGGCACAAACTTCATTCGTGTGTGCTTCAACCCCCAGTTTTTCAATCATTGATCCAAAAAACAGATATTCCCCGCGGTCGTTTGGTGATGTTATGTTCATGCCAATTCGGGCATACGCCCAAGAAGATCCGTCACTAGGGTTATTCAATGTTCGCAGGTTTTTGTACTTTGCCAACACATCGAAAGATTCGATCACTTCCTTCGAAGGACCATTTTCCCTCTGCCACGCCGAATTTACGATAGAGAACCCGGTAGCTATGTTGATTGCAAACAACAAAAGAGCAGTTGTCACTACGATTGAATAAACCTTCTGGTTTTTAATCAACGTCAAAAGCTTGTGCAATGCAAATGATGCTGGTAAAACCAAGAACGCTTCGATAATTGCTACCAGACGGTACCAATTGCTCAAGAACAAGGTTTCATATAGCTTGTTGCCAATCCCCAACACAACGGAAACAACATACAATCCATAGAGGCCCACAGCCATCAAGAAATAGCCATACAAAGGCAACCTCCGTTGTTTAACGAAGAGAACGAGCCCTACAAATGCGAATGCAACCATCACCGGTTGTGGTCTTGTCCAATCTGTCTGTAGAAATAGCTCCTTGCCAAAGGCAAACGCCGAACTAAACAGCGATTCCGTTTCTCTGGCCGTTGCTGTTGCCGTTGCCGTTATCGAGATCACACTTTTAACAGATTGGAGTATTTCACCCTTAAACAAAAACATGTAAAGACTTGGAATTACATAAATCAGACTCATCAAAGGTTTTAATGCATCGGCGTTAAGCAGCGATTTGTGTTCTTTAGCTTGAAACGTAAACGTCAAGAGGGCTTGAATTAGCCAAAATACCAACGTAATAGTCAGCGGCAGTAAATGAATGTAACCCAAGCCCAATAATCCAATGCCCAGGACAGCAAATTGTCTGTGATGCAGCTCGTTCAATCTCACTATCAGAGAAAGAAACGGGAAAATGAAAACTATCCCCAGGTTTAGCCGCATCAACCCATTGATTGCATATGGGTAAATGAGAAAGGAAATCGCCACTAAACCACACACACTTGCTCCTTTTTTTGTATTGCCAATTGTTCGCCAAATCAGAGCCGCTGCAAGTGGCAAGAGGGCTGCCGCTAGCAAGTACGGGAGGTTGAGTATGGTTTCGCCACTTACGAAATTGCCCAAGTTCGCAAATCGACTAAGTATTGCTGCACCGCAAGATTCAAATCTGATGTTTGACTCATAGAACACATCATTGGATAAAAGACAAAAGTCCCTGTTGACCATCGTCATTGATCTTCTGAAAATCAATGCATTTGAAAGTGCGTCATTATCCTTTGGGGGGTTTCCACTGAAACCAATCCCGAAAGCCCACCCAAATATAGAAATCGCCGAGATACCTAGTATCTGAATATTAGCGATAGCACTGTCAATGGGCTTTTTGAAAATTACTCGCCTACATCTCCAAACAACCAATACCGCCCAAACCATCAACGCAATGTTGGAAGTCTGTGCGAGAGTTATCTTAAATGATCCCTGCTCAGCAATGAGCAAACCTGTTGTGTGAAATGCCCATGTCCACATGATTAGCAGTAACGGCGAAAGCAAAAATCCATGTAAGTAAGACACTTGGAATACATCTGCAACAAAAACTGCTGATAAACAGAAAACAAATACCAGAAGCAGTAGCGACAAAAGAATGCTCATTACCCAATCAATCTATACCGCATCAGGTACAGAATAGGATTTTCCATCAATTGTTGCTCTGGTTCACATAGGGTGAATGACCATGGATAAAAATAGAGCAAACCCACAAATCTAAGGTCAAGTTCATTCATCGGCCATTCGCAACTATGTAACGCAAATCCCGTGTACCACTGAACTCTCCGTCATATAATGGGTCAGAAGTGAGACTCAATTTCTCTAAAAGCACTTCTGAAAGGCAATATGAAAGTCAAGATCTACGGTGCTGGATATGTGGGCCTTGTGACAGCAGCCGGCTTTGCCGAAACAGGACACACCGTGACGGTCGTTGAGAAAAGCGAGGAAACCGTAACTGCAATTAGGGAAAAAGGTGGA
>CAINVI010000307.1 GCA_903854075.1 Candidatus Pollutiaquabacter sp.
GATTCGCACGGAAGTCACCTGCGGACGATGCGACTCTCACTTGGGCCACATCTTCGACGACGGTCCACCGCCTACTTACAAGCGCTACTGCATGAATTCCGTGTCACTCGATTTCGAACCGGACGTGAACCAAGAAAGGAAATAATTGTTAGCACTCCGTCATGGCAACAGCGAAAAAGATAGAAGGAGAAGATTACTACTACACGGCTGAGGGGTATATCGTATTTACCGAAAAATACCACCTCAAACGCGGCTATTGCTGTCAGAGCGGCTGCAAACATTGCCCGTTTGGTTTTGATATCCGCACCGGGAAATTCAATCAGTGATTCCTTTACATTTGAGCCATGCTACACAAAACGCTTTGGCTTTCTCTTCTCTTTACGGCCGTCATATCCACTGCTACAAACGCTCAAGATTCAACTTCCGTTTCGTTCGAAGGCTACGCTGAAATCTATTACGCTGCCCAACAATCCTCAAAGTCCGATCGTCCGGATTTTCTCTACAACCACACTGCCGACGGACTTGCCGTAAACATCGCCTGGCTGAAATGGACTGTGGAACATAACCGCTGGAGATTTATTGCAGCTCCTATGGTGGGAACGTACGTCAACCAAAACCTGGCTAGTGAACCCAATGCTGTGCAGCATATTTACGAGGCCTCCATCGGGTATCAATTCCGAGGCAACGCCAACAGCCGCATCGATGCCGGTATCATGCCCTCTCACATCGGTCTTGAGTCGAACATCGGTAAAAACAACCTCAACCTGACCCGCAGTCTGCTCGCCGAAAACACCCCTTACTACGAATGCGGTCTTCGCTGGTCCGGAACGACCGATAACGGCCTTAGCTGGGCTGTTCTGGTGCTGAATGGCTGGCAACGTATCGCCGTGGCCGACGATCAAATCAGACCCAACTTCGGAATGCAACTTCAGCATGATAACAAAAAGGGACGCGTGCTGAATTACTCCAACTACCTGGGAAGCATCAATGGGCGTTATAGCGCGTATCACAATTTTTACGCAACACAAAAACTGACACAAGGTTGGTTCATCAATGCAGAGTTTAACTACGAAGCCATGGACCGTACAAAAGACTTCATCGGCGGCTCACTGGCCCTTGGTAAACAGCTTTTCAAAGACTGGACTGTGGCCGCTCGCCTTGAACAAGTGCGCGATGTGAGCAGTGCATACTTCGCCACACACTCCATCCCCACACAAATCAATCCCGGAGGATGGTCAGCCAACATCGACTATCAGCCGCATAAAGCAATCAAATGCCGCATAGAAGCGCGACGACTGTGGTCGTTAAATCGCGAACCCTACGAAGACTTGGCTCTTTACGCTCCGGAATGGCTTTACACTGCTGCTTGTTGCATCTCTTTTTGAACTGTTCGCGAGCGACTGAGGTTTATCGGTACTTAACGACATTTGCATAAATTCTCTGGACAGTATGAGCACCCTCGAAATAACCCGTGAAACGGAAGAGTTAGCCGCGTTTCAAGAAGCAATTACAACTGGCATCCCCTCGACTTTGCCTCCGATGCCGGCTTTCGATGCTTCCATCAATCATGCGCCCAAGCGCAAGGAAATACTGTCAGACGAAGAA
>CAINVI010000308.1 GCA_903854075.1 Candidatus Pollutiaquabacter sp.
GGGAAAAAATAAAGTCAATAGCGGGTAAATAACATACAAAAAAAAGTCCTCCTTATCAGGTGGACTTTTAGAATGTTATTTCATTAAGGATTTTGGTTCAGCCCCACTTCATGACACTGAAAATCCAGGTCAAGGCGGCTATAATCCACAGGAAAGCAATTACAGCTGCACCTGTTTCTCCGAAATACGTGTACCAGATTCCTTTTGGAGTTTCGTTAGCGTGGTTATCGTGTGCCATTTTATCAGATTTTACTCTACAAATATCGGAATAATCCTGAAAAAAAAAGCTGCCAACTAGGGCTTTTTCAACAGGGTTTGTTGGATTTACTCTAACATACGTGGCTGTAAATGCGACTGATACAGTGCTATGTAGCTGGCAATTTGCTTTCGGCGGTATTGCATGACAAATCGCGGATGCGGCAGTCCGATCAACGATTTGAAAAATCCATACCGCTCATTCCACCGACTGAATAAATCCAGGTTTTTTCCCTCACCAATGATGAAGGCGATTTCACGGCGGCAACCAAAGTCCAGCTGCCGTTTTATAGATTTGAGGATGAACGGTTCGGCTGCTGCCAGCAACGCTTTATCGTCGTAGTAATTCATGTTGATACCATCTTTCACAAAGCCTAACGGACAAACCGCTGTCATGAAAAATGTCCGGAAGAATTCATCGGGACCGCCCAACGCATTAATCATTCTATAGATGAAATCACTGGACAGTTCTGCTTTTTGAGGCAGTTCGTTAGGAATCCCGGCGTATAATCCGAGGTTCACCGGATCGGTAAATGGTATTCCCGTCAGTCCGGCGCCCAGTCGCCCGGGATTGATGCCGAATAAAAAGTACCGATCGTTGGTGTCATGGTAAAACCGCCGGTAGAAAAGCTCGTTGACACGCTTGACTTCCGTTGATTTGAATGGATTCAAAACTTCGACACCGTCCGGAAATTTAGGGCGTGACGTTAGCAACCAACGGTTGAACGACAAAACATGTTCTCCGAAGCTGATTACTTTGTCGGATTCGTCCAGTCGATGTTTTTTCGCAACCATGATAATGTTTCCGCTTCAGCCGATCCGGCAGTCGGTTGATGATCATACTTCCAGTCGGCTGTTGGCGGTAGGCTCATCAGAATGGATTCAGTACGTCCGTGCGATTCCAGACCGAATTTGGTACCGCGATCATATACCAGGTTAAATTCTACATATCGACCACGGCGCAGTTTTTGCCAGTCCTTTTGTTCGGCGGTATACGGTAGCAATTTATTTCGGTGCATAAGTTCAACGTAAATTCCGGCAAAGGAAGAACCTACGCCTTGTACGAACGAGAAACGATCGTCGAAAGAAAATTTTTCGTTGGATGACAGGTAATCAAAAAATATACCGCCGATGCCACGTGTTTCGTTGCGGTGTGGAATGAAAAAATAATCGTCTGCCCATTTCTTGAACTCGGAGTAATAGGAAGGATCTGTTTTGTCACACACTACTTTCAGTGTTTCATGAAAAAACCGCGCATCCTCCGGCTTAACATAATGTGGAGTCAAGTCAATTCCGCCGCCTACCCACCATTTATCCGGACCAAGGTCGAAATACCGGACATTCATATGAATAATCGGTACCTGCGGATTGGATGGATGCATCACAATGGATACACCGGCTGCGAAAAATTCTTTTACTTTTTCAGGATCCATTCCGGCGTGAACAACTGATGAAGCAGGCGGCACACCATGGACTGCGGAGAAATTGACGCCACCTTTCTCAATCACATTTCCGTTGGTTAAAATACGCGTGTGACCTCCTCCGCCGCCGGGTCTCTCCCACCGGTCTTCCATGAATTTTCCTTGGCCGTCCTCCGCTTCCAGGGCGCTGCAGATGGAATCCTGCAGCGAGCGGAACCAGTCGGCTACGAATGCTCTGCGTTGGGTAAGTTCTTGGGAGGTCATACAGCCATTATTATTTCACCCGTTCCGGCGACAACTCTTTGAAATTCCATACCGTGATGTGTTGGTTTTCCAATGCGGAATCTTTTTCGCCGCGTTTGAATTTATAGGTAGTGAAAAGTCCATCATACGATGGAAGCGTTTTTCTAAAAAAATCTGCTCCTTGCTTTTTTCTTCCCTCGAGCACCAAGTCAGCAGCATCGTAACCGATGTAGGCGGACTCGCCAGGTTCTGTGGCATGACGTTCTCTGAATTGCTTATGGAACGCCGTGGCCGCTACATTGTCAACAGGAATACTGCCGGAATTAAACAGGTAAACATCGCAAAGTTGCAATAAGGAAGGGTCGACCGTTTCAAAATCGAACCAGCGTGGAATTCCTACAACAGATATAGTATGCGACTCCTTTTTTTCTTTCAAAGCATTGAGCAACGTAGTAACCATATCCTCGTTTGACGAAGGGATGAAAATCACATGATGTTTGTTTCCGCGAATACTATCCAATACCGCTTTTGAAAATCCTTTTTCATAATCAGCTACTCGAGCCGGCATTTTTTCTCCGCCGGATTTCCAACCTTCCTTGAAAGCATTCATCCTTTCTTTTTCGCGAGCGTTGGAAGTTTTTACGAAAATGCCAATGGCATTTTCAAAGTGTCGCGCAGAAAATGCTCCCATCTGCGAACATTGTAATAAAGAAGATGGTAAGACTGCTACCGCATTGTCATTCCCCTCGATCTTATCGGTGGTATTAATGCCACAGGAAATCAGCGTAACACCGGATTTCTGGGCCAACCGATTTAAGTAAGTCAACGATGTGCCGTTGTCGTTGGTAATCCAGACGTCGGCTTTTCTAAAATCGGCTTTCCATGACAGCTTACTCAAGGTGGCGGAATCTCCTTCGGAGTCAACAATACTTGTCCGAATCTTGAAGCCAGGATGTTTCGCATGAAAATCTTCTATGGCGATCAATGCTCCCTCTACAAACTCCAGATTAGTACGTGTAGTTTTTTCCAACATTTCCGGCAAGGAGTCAGCTTCGTCAGCCGTTCCGACATAAACTTTTTTAAGATCCATGTCGCTGATCAATGCGATGTGCAAAGCTACATCAGGGACTTTCGGCGATTCATCCGTTTCTTTGGATGTTGAAGTTGAGGTGGTGCCTTTTTTTTCCTTCCATGAATAGGCAGGAATCCACAGCTTCATTCCCGGTTTCAGGCCTCCGCGTGTGACCGGATTCAGGTCTTCAATTTCATCCTGCGGAATATCGTAGCGTTGCGCAATTGAAAAAAGTGTCTCCCCTTTAGCTACTTTATAGATATAAAACTTTCTATTGTTCAGGAAACGGACTACTGAGGTATCCGGCGATAAGGTTTGTGCATTGGCGTTTTCGGAGAAGCTGCAAAAAAGCGCAGCGAAAAATGCCACGACGAGCCATTGCTTTACGGAGCTATAATTTGGGCGAATTTTCATGTCATACATACTACAAAGATCATTCCCATTCGATAGTAGCCGGCGGTTTTGAGCTAATATCGTAAACTACCCTGTTCACCCCTTTGACTTTATTAATGATTTCCGAGGAAACCTTTGCCAGAAAATCATACGGCAAATGGCACCAGTCTGCCGTCATTCCATCGACGGAGGTCACTGCTCGTAAGCAGATTACATTTTCATAGGTGCGTTCATCGCCCATCACACCGACCGATTGTACCGGAAGTAGAATTGCTCCGGCTTGCCAAACGCTGCTGTAGTGGCCGTCACGTTTCAGACTATCAATAAAAATCGCATCGGCTTTCTGTAGTTTGGCTACTTTTTCAGCAGTGATATCGCCCAGGATACGGATACCTAATCCTGGACCGGGGAACGGGTGACGATTCAGGATATTTGGATCGATACCCAGTTCAAAGCCGACTTTACGTACTTCATCTTTGAACAGAGTTTTCAAGGGTTCCACCACTTTTAATTTCATTTTTTCAGGGAGTCCACCCACATTGTGGTGTGATTTGATCGTAGCCGATGGTCCTTTTACACTAACAGATTCAATCACGTCCGGATAGATGGTGCCTTGTCCGAGCCATTTCACATCGCTGATACGATGCGCTTCTTCATCAAATACTTCGATGAATACACGGCCGATCGCTTTACGTTTCAGTTCGGGGTCGGACAGTCCCTTTAGTGCATCATAAAAACGTTCGCTGGCATTGACTCCGGTGATGTTCAATCCCATATGACGGTAAGACTCGAGCACTTGTTCATATTCATTATGTCGCAGCAGTCCATTGTCGACAAAAATGCAGTGGAGATTTTTACTGATTGCTTTGTGTAACAATACGGCAGCCACCGATGAATCCACCCCGCCTGACAAGCCAAGAACGACCTGGTCGTTTTTGAGTTCATTTCGTAATCCATTCACCGTTTCTTCTATAAACGATGCCGGTGTCCAGTCTTGGCTACAGCCGCATATACCGACCACGAAATTTTCAATCAGTTTTTTTCCGTCCTGCGAATGGGTTACCTCCGGATGAAACTGAATACCAAAGGTGGGTTCCTGACGTATTTTATAGGCGGCGACGCTAACATCATCGGTACTCGCCACGATTTCAAATTCCGCCGGGATCTGTGCGATAGTATCTCCGTGGGACATCCAGACAATCGAATCCTTTTCAATATTCTTGAGTAATTCACAGGATGCATCCACGGAACGAAGTGAAGCACGTCCATATTCGCGTATTTTAGACGGAACCACTTCTCCTCCACCGGTTTGCGCCATCAATTGTGCGCCATAGCAAACACCGAGTAAAGGAAATTTACCACGAAGTAATCCAAGGTCAATACGGGGTGAATTTTCATCACGAACAGAAGAAGGGCTTCCGGAAAGAATTACACCTTTGATATCCGATGTTAGGGCCGGTATATGGTGAAATGGGTGAATCTCGCAGTAAACATTCAGTTCACGCACCCGTCGGGCAATCAGCTGGGTATACTGCGATCCGAAATCGATGATCAGGATCTTTTGATGCATGCGCAAAAGTAGTATTTAAAACTCCTCTAATTCTGTTTGAACCGAAGAGATTTCCACGAATCAATTCACGATTTCGTGTAAAATGGTCAACGTACCATCGCCCGGCCTGATTTGTTGCATCCACGTTTCCAAAATGTCTGGCCCGTATTGCGCAAAATAACTCAACAAGCTCTCATGGCGCTCCTGAAAATGACCGTTGGGAAAGACTTGTTCTCGCACCCGCTGATATTGACTCAATGCGGTTTCCTGTTTTCGTTTTTCCGCCCTGATCCATTTGTCCTTTAATTGCGCCAATCCTTTCAGTGCCTTTTGTTGTTCGGCCTGTACGGCAGCGCCGAGCGTCGGGTCGACAGTGGTGAGCGTTAGCAATAGTTTTTCGTAAGCGGATGCCGTTGATTCCACGAGTGAAGGAAAAGGATCTTTAAGTTCGCTGTTTCTTTCTGTAAATTCCCGTATCCAGGTGTCGGGTTCGATAAATAATTGTTCGTCAGTCATACCGAGTTTGGCCATTCTTCCGACTGTACTTTTATCGATGAAAAGAAGATTGTTTCTAAAAACGAGGATTGGAAAAGTCACTTCAAAATAATCGAACATTCGTTTACACTCCAACCAGTAAGCTGTTTCCCCCGGACCTCCGATATAGGCGATATTAGGAAGAATTTTTTCCTGATAAACAGGACGTAGCAACACGTTCGGACTAAATTGCTCAGGATGCTGCTGCAGTTCGGTCAATATTTCCTCTTTAGAAAAAGACAGTGTAGTGTCCAGTACGGTATAGCGATCGTTTTCCAGTGCGATCCTGTGACGGCCTTCTGAAGACAAGTAGAACAAATTGATAGTTCTCGGCTTGACTTGCGGCGTATCTAAAACAGAAAACTGTTGAATCGTTTCATTGACACAATGAAAGGTCGCTTGTTCAGTGAGATCTTTTTTGAAAATCTCGACCATCTCGGATTTTAATCGCTTGTCGTCGGGGTCAAGAACAACCAATCCGAACTTTCCAAACAATCGGTTGACTAACAATCTCGTCGCGAGAGAAAGGTTGTTCGATGCTTTATAGGCGTCTTTCAACATCTCCATTAATTCCTCGGCAAACGGCAATCCAGCCAATGAGTGTTGAACTTCTGACCAGACTTCATCCAGGCCATTACAGGTAGCTTTTCCGGCAGGACCCTTGTAATCGGTTGGCCAATTGTAAGAACGACCGCGACTGTTAAAGTGATTGATTTCTACCATATCGTGGTCTTCCGATGCAAGCCAAAAAATGGGCACAACATGTAGAGGAGCAAACTGTTGCCGAAGTTCTTCCGCCAAGCGTATAGCGGAGATTAGTTTGTAGGTAAAGAACAGCGGACCTCCCGCCAGTTGTAGCTGGTGGCCGGTGGTAACTGTAAACGTGCTATCAGAAGAAAGGGATGAGATATTTGAAGCGACCGACTCGTCAATGATTGCTCCGGCTTGTCGCAACTGATCGTATTGTTGTTGCAGTACTTCAACAAGAGTCGATCGGTCGGTAACTGATGTCCTTCGCGCAGCCAAGAGTTTTTCGAATCCCTGCTTATCGGCAAAGCCACTCATCAGTGGCAATACCTCCTTGCTACCCTCTAGGTATTTTTTTACGACACCATCGACCAGCGATGTTCTGGTCAGTGGTAAACGATTGGTGTAGAATTTTATCATCAGGAAGTGCGATGAAAATTGATTTTTGAAGGTGCAAAACTGACTTTTTACCTAAAA
>CAINVI010000309.1 GCA_903854075.1 Candidatus Pollutiaquabacter sp.
CAACAACAGTACCTCTCCACTACTTATTGCCATGCAACCAAAGACATACTTGTCCGAGGAAGTAAATATAACCGCTACGCGCGCTAACGATCGTTCTGCTATTGCGTATACAACGGTTCGCCAGGAAGAGCTGGAAAAAGTCAACTTAGGTCAAGATTTACCTATACTTCTGCAGTTGCAACCATCAGTGACCACTACTTCCGATGCGGGAAATGGTGTCGGATATACCGGCATCCGCATACGTGGCAGCGATGCAACACGAGTGAATGTAACCATCAACGGAATTCCAGTCAACGATGCGGAATCACACCAGGTGTATTGGGTCAATCTTCCGGATTTGGCCGCCTCCGCCGACAATATTCAAGTTCAGCGGGGCGTCGGTACTTCCACCAACGGTGCTGGCGCTTTCGGCGGCAGCTTGAATATTCAAACTTCTACCTTGCAGCAAGATGCATTCGCAGAAATCAATTCCTCCTACGGGTCGTTCAACACACAACGGAATGCACTCAAGTTCGGCACCGGTCTGCTCGATAAACGTTTTGCGTTGGATGGCAGAGTCTCCTTGATTCAATCCAACGGGTATATGGATCGTGCATCGTCCGACCTACAATCACTCTATCTTTCCGGAGGTTACTACGGTAAGCAGCAATCTTTGCGAGCGGTCATCATGACCGGAAGAGAAAAAACCTATCAGGCCTGGTATGGTGTACCGCAAGACTCTATGTCTTCGAATCGCACATTCAATATGGCCGGACTTTATTACGACCAAAACGGCCAACCACAGTTCTACGGCAATCAGACGGATAATTATCGTCAGGATTATTATCAACTGCTCTATTCCCGAGAGCTGGGAAATGACTGGCTGCTGAACACCGCATTGTTCTACACGAAGGGAAAAGGATACTATGAAGAATATGTTCAACTGCCACTTATCGACAATGGTGGACTTGATCCTGATTCAATGACGGACAGTATTTATATTCAGCCGGCGTATATACGACAACGCTGGCTCGACAACGATTTTGCTGGAATGACCTGGTCCTTGCAACGGCAATTCGAAAACGTTGATTTCACGTCAGGAGGAACCGTTTCGTACTATGAAGGACAGCATTACGGCGAAATCATTTGGCAGAATTACAACATCATCCCCAACGAGCCGTACCGCTACTACCAGGATGAAGCGACAAAGAAAGATTACAGTGCGTTTGCTAAAGCAAACTGGAATGTGAAGGAAGGATGGTTTTTGTCCAGCGACGTACAGGTTCGCCATGTCGATTATGCTTTCACCGGGAAAGATGCGGACGGAAATCCATTACCTTCAGTGGTTCCACTCACATTTTTCAATCCCAAAGCTGGCATCACCTATTTACCAAGTACATGGCATCGGTGGTACGTGTCGGCAAGTGTTGGACAAAAAGAACCGGTGCGTGATGATTATCGCGCTTCCACGCCGAACTCTCGTCCGCTTCCGGAAAAACTGATTGACTACGAAGCTGGCTACCGCTTCAATGGCCACAAAGTGACCAGTGGTGTCAATCTTTATATTATGGATTACGCGCGACAGCTGGTCCTGAATGGCAGTATTAACGACGTAGGCGAGTATGTGCGAGAAAGCATCAACGACAGCTACCGCGCAGGTCTGGAGATGGATGTCACCTGGGCGCCTTCCATCAAGTGGCAATTACAAGCCAATCTCACACTTTCCCGAAATCGTATTCGTAATTACGAAGATTACGTCTATGATTACAACTCCGGCAGCACAATTAAAGTGAGCTATTCCAATACAGCCATTGCTTTCTCGCCGGAAATCATCAGCGCAGCTGTCATCACGTGGAAACCTACCGCAGCACTTTCATTCTCCCTCTCCAACAAATATGTCGGCGAACAATTTCTGGATAACACCGAAAATGACAACCGGAAACTGGACGCTTACTTGTTCCATGATTTACGGGCTGAATGGTCTCCTTCCATTAAAGGGCTGAAAGCACTGAGTTTTCGCGGCGCCGTGTACAACCTGACCAACCGCTTGTATAGCGCAAACGGCTATACTTATGGAACCAATTATTATTACCCGCAAGCCGGAATTAATTTTATGGGCGGAGTTACGGTGAGATTTTGATAGTGAAACCAAGTCAATTGTAATTCACCCTTAATGTAACCCTTACCCATTGCGGTGATCAGAAGAGCAAAGAATCACAGGTAAAACGAAACCGATTTCGTTGCTCAATTACTTGCAATTACAGCTCGGCGACATATTGATCTTAGCCGACTTCACCACGATCGCGTCAATGCGCGCTTGCTGCTCCTCGGAAAAAAGAATACCGCGCAGCTCCAACAACTTTAAGTTTTGAAGCCGGCTGATTTCATCCGGAACATCTTCCAATTCGTTATCCCACAATTCAAGGACTTCCAGCGAAGAAAGATCACCAATGGTAGCCGGAAGGCGAACAAGCCGATTGCGGCTAAGTCCAAGGTACGTCAACTCCGACAAATCACCAATGGCGGCAGGGAGTTCTTTAAGTAGATTGTTGGATAAATTCAAATAAGTCAGCTGACGCAGCTGTCCTATTTCAGGACTGATGGTATCAATACGATTTCGACTCAAATCCAAGTAACGCAGGTTGGTCATTTGAAAAACAACCGGCGGAATCGAATCCAAACGCGTATTACGGATACTCAGCTTAAAAACCCGCGAAGGATCTTTAGCCGCTTCGGTCAACGAACGAAATACGTAGGAAGTGTCCAAGGTCGTTTCCTGGCCTTTCGCAACGATGCTGAGACCAAAAACAAGCAGAAAGATGATTTTATAACGCAGAGACATGTCCTTAGAAGTACTCAACGTCAGCCGAGGATTTTTGTTGCATTCCGGCGATCCTCTTCGAGTAATTCCCGAAGTTCGTCAAGCGTTTGGATCTTTTTGTCGTCGCGCAGCCGGGCAACGAGCTCTATAACCAGCGATTGCCCGTAGATATCTTCATTAAAATCAAAAATATTTACTTCGATATTCTGCTTAGTGCCATTCACTACCGGACGATTGCCGATGTAGAGCATTCCTTTGTAAATCACATCGCGCAGACGCAGCCGTACGGCATAAATACCTTCTGACGGAATCAGCTTATACGTTTCAGTGACAGACAGGTTTGCCGTAGGAAAACCAATTGTTCGGCCAATCTGGTCGCCGCGCTCAACAGTTCCTGTAATCGTGAAATTATGACCAAGTAACTTAGCAGCTGCTGTAACATCGCCGGTCAATAACGCCTGGCGGATCTTGGTCGAACTTACGGCTACTTCATTCACCACCTGCTCCGGAATTTCTTCCAAACGAAAGCCATAAACCGGTGCCATTTCCTCCAGGTCTTTGTACGAACCTTCTCGATTACGACCGAAATGATGATCGTAACCAATGACGAGCGTTTTCATGCCGATGCGTTTTACGAGAACATCGCGAACGAATTCGATAGCTGACATGCGCGAAAATTCTTTGTCGAACGGCTGAACAATCAAATGATCAATTCCGCACATACGAAGCAACTGCTCACGTTCCTGAAGTGTCGTTATCAGCTTCAGGTTATTATCGTCCGGCTGGAGCACCATCCGCGGATGAGGAAAAAAAGTTAGCACCACCGTCTGCGCGCCCGACTGATCGGCAAGTTCACGCAAGCGGCGCGTAATCTGCTGATGGCCGATATGGACACCGTCAAACGTGCCAATCGTCACCACTGCATGATCCAATTGCGGAAACTCTTCGAGAGAATGATAAACCTTCACAAAACGCCGATTCTGAGGCAAAAATACAATCTTCAATGCAACTGACACCGAACAAACTATTAAAGCGCTGAAATTGTTTAAACACGCGATTCTGAGTACTTTTGCCGACCATTTTAACTCGAAATACCATGTCAGGAAGCAAAATCACCATGTCAGGCGGGAAATTGAATGTTCCCAACGATCCTATTATTCCATTCATCGAAGGCGACGGAACCGGTCCGGACATCTGGAACGCTTCAGTACGCGTGCTGGATGCCAGTGTAGCAAAAGCCTACGGCGGTTCACGCAAAATCATGTGGAAAGAAGTGCTGGCCGGAGAGAAAGCCTTTAACCAGACCGGCAACTGGCTTCCTGATGAAACCTTGGCGGCTTTCAACGAATACCTGGTTGGTATCAAAGGCCCGCTGACTACACCGGTTGGTGGCGGCATTCGCTCCCTCAACGTTGCACTTCGTCAGATCCTCGACCTCTACGTTTGTCTGCGCCCTGTGCGTTGGTTTGAAGGCGTCCCTTCACCGGTGAAAAATCCGGGAGCTGTTGACATGGTCATCTTCCGCGAAAATACTGAAGACATCTACGCAGGTATCGAATTCACTGCGGGATCTCCGGAAGCCAAAAAAGTACTTGAATTCCTTGAGAAAGAATTCCCGAAGGAATTCAATAAAATCCGTTTCGGCACTGAGGCTAAAGCCGGCGAGTTTCAAAAGATGTCGGGAAGCAGCGAGGCCGGTCAACTGATGGTTGGTCTTGGTCTGAAACCGGTGTCCAAACTTGGCTCTGAGCGTCTCATCAAATCTTCGATTGAGTACGCCATTCGCCACGAGCGCAAATCCGTGACACTCGTTCACAAAGGTAACATCATGAAATTCACCGAAGGTGCTTTCCGTGACTGGGGCTACGCGCTGGCTGAAAAAGAATTTGGTGATAAAGTATACACCTGGTCACAGTGGGAACGTACCAAGAAAGAAAAAGGTGAAGCTGCTGCCAACGATGAACAGAAAGCTGCACTCGCTGCCGGACGTGTCTTGGTGAAAGATGCTATCGCCGATATTACCTTGCAACAGATTCTCACACGTCCTGAAGATTTTGACGTAATCGCTACTCTTAATCTCAACGGCGACTACCTGAGTGATGCACTTGCCGCACAAGTAGGCGGTATCGGCATCGCACCGGGTGCCAACATCAATTACGTGACCGGTCACGCTATTTTTGAAGCAACGCACGGCACAGCTCCCAAATACGCCAATCTGGACAAAGTGAATCCGGGCTCCGTCATTCTTTCGGGTGCGATGTTGCTGGAACACCTCGGCTGGATAGAAGCTGCCAACCTGATTTACGCAGGCATGGAAAAGAGTATTGCCGCCAAGCGCGTGACGTACGATTTCGAACGACTGATGGAAGGGGCAACTTTGCTCAAGTGCTCTGAGTTTGGCGACGAGATCATCAAGCACATGTAATTCATTCATAAGAGTATACGGTACACAACGGCGGGTGGAAACACTCGCCGTTGTGCGTTTGTACATCCCGCATCATTCTTTACCTTTGATGCATGCCGCTCATTGGTGCTCTTATCAAACAAGGACTCAAGCTTGGTTCACGCGTCCGGCTGCGAAACCTTACTCCTGTTCGGCAACAGGAAAAAGAATTGCGTCGCTTATTGACCAAAGCCCAGCATACAGCTTTTGGGCGGCAGTACCACTTCGGCAAAGCTCTTTCTTCATCGAATACCACAGCTACCTTTCAAGATTGCGTGCCGTTTCATAATTACAACTCCATGCACGATCAGTGGTGGCACCGTTGTTTGAAAGAGGAAACGGATGTTTGCTGGCCCGGCTACGTAAAATATTTCGCCTTGTCATCGGGAACATCGGAGGCTGCGAGTAAGCATATTCCGGTAACGAACGACATGATTAAGGCGCTGAAGAAAGCCAGCATCCGGCAAATCCTTACCCTTGGAAAGTACGATCTTCCTGCAGAATTTTTTGAAAAAGGAATCCTGTGGTTAGGCGGCAGCACCGATTTGAAGAAACACGGCGGGTATTATGAAGGAGACGTCAGTGGCATCTCCGCGCGCCGCGTGCCCATCTGGTTTCAGCGGTATTACAAACCCGGAAAAAAACTCCGTAGTGAAAAGGACTGGAACCTGAAGCTGGAAGAAATGACCGTGCAAGCCAAGAACTGGGATATCGGAATCATCACCGGTATTCCTTCGTGGGTGCAGCTGCTCTTCGAGAAAATCATGGAGCGGTACAACGTGAAATCTATTCATGAAATCTGGCCCAACCTCCGCGTGTACGTGCACGGCGGTGTGGCCTTTGAACCCTACCGCAAAACCTTTGCGCGATTCTTCTCGCAGCCGATCCACTTCATCGAAGTTTACCCGGCATCCGAAGGATTTATCGCACTCCAAAATGAACCGGATGTACGGTTCATGAAGCTGATTCTGAACAACGGAATTTTTTACGAATTCGTACCGTTCAACGAACAAAACTTCAACGAATCCGGCGAACTGTTGCCCGGTGCCACAGCGATTACCATCGGTGACGTGAAAGAAGGGGTTGACTATGCCATCCTACTCAGCACATGCGCCGGAGCGTGGCGATACCTCATCGGTGATACCATCCGGTTCGTTGCTGCAGACCGCGCTGAAATAGTCATCACAGGACGTACCAAACATTTTTTAAGTCTCGTCGGCGAACACCTTTCCGTCGACAACATGAACCGCGCTGTCGACCGGTTATCGGAAGAATTCAACGTCGAATTTTCTGAATTCTGTGTCGCGGGAATTCCGGTCGAAGGATCCTTTGCACACCAATGGTATCTCGGCGTCAACCATCATGCCACACCGGATGCTGCTAAACTGGCGGAACGACTCGACCATATTCTACACGAACTGAATGATGATTATGCCGTAGAGCGCAGCGCAGCGTTGAAAGACATACGGCTCGAACTCGTTCCCGTGGAGCGATTCTACGGGTTCATGACCGCCAAAGGAAAAATGGGAGGTCAGCATAAATTCCCACGGGTACTTAAAGCTGCACAACTGGAGGAATGGCAGACGTTTTTACGCCAGCAATAATTAATACATCAAAAA
>CAINVI010000310.1 GCA_903854075.1 Candidatus Pollutiaquabacter sp.
ACTGGAAGTGACTCCGTGCAAAAGGACGGTATCTTTAGTTTCCCATTGCTGTTTGATAGTATCAAACGCAGTCTGCTGCGAAACCGATAACGTGGCTACCGAAACCACAGGTTCTCCGGAATAGCCTATCCGATCAATGACTTCTTCATATTCTTCCAAGATACCGTTTCGAATAAGTGTTTGAATAGCGGAAGTCGATAATTCGTCTTGGCGGACGAGATCACGTTTTCGGACGTAGTCTTTGGACTTATCATCAAACAATACCTTCATGAAAAACAGTAATGCTTCCAGCTGCTTTCGTTTACGGTTGTCTTGCTCCAACTGAGCAAACAGCTTTTCGAGCGCTAAATCGCTTTTATACGCCGTCGAAATACGCACTCTGGTTTCCTTCAATGGCTTGAAACGTTCTCCGATTTCTTCCGAAACAGCAACAACACCCTGCTCCAAGAGCCGCTTTAGTTTTTTTTGAGCAGATTTACCCGGAAACACGCGTTGAATATCCTGAACGGTCACCGACTTACGGTCGAGTAGCAAATCAAGAATGAATTCTTCGTCCTCATCCAGCCACTCCGGGCGCTCTTCTAAATTACCTTCTTGCAATACTATGGTTGTCTCACTTTGCAACCGCAACGCCGATGGAATGGCAGCATTCATCACATCGCCGGGGTTACAGAGGTAATAGCGTGTAATCCATTCCCAAAATTCAAATTGCTTGGGATGTACAATGGGTTGTTCATCTAAAACCGTATGAATAGATTTTACCTGATCGAACGGCGGTGGTAGTTCGTGAATTGAAAAAACCAGTCCTGAATAAAGTTTGTTTCTTCCGACCGGAACGATGACCCTTTTGCCAACTTGTAGCTCGGACACCCATTCCGGCGGGACGCGATACGTCAACTTCCGTTCAATGGCAAGCGGTAACACGATATCGGCAAAAACAGGGGCTGCCATCAGTAATTGGTCGAATTTTAAGGAAGATGCGGAAGAAATAGGTATTCCCGCTTCACAAAGTTAACTTTGCGGACGGAATAATTCGGGTATTCATCATGCAATTCTGCAGAAACAATCGATTTTTCAGGTTTTCAACAGCCCTCCCGATGCTGTTTTTTTGTCTCGTAGTCGCTCATGAGGCACAATCGCAATCTTCCAAAAAGACAAAAATCGAATTATTGAACGCCGATGTTAGTGAGTTTAACGAGTCGTTTAACGCCAAAGCTACTCGTCTGATCGGAAACGTCCGATTCAAGCACGAATCCGCTTTCATGTTTTGTGATTCCGCTTATCTCTACAGAGAGGAAAACCGGCTGGAAGCTTTTGGGCATATCCGGCTGACGCAAGGTGATTCGTTGACTATGACCGGCGGAAAATTAGACTACGACGGTAACACACGAATTGCGAATGTTTTCGAGAACATTGTTTTGTCGGATCGGAAAATGACCTTGCGGACTCAACGGATTGAATACGATCTTTCCGGTTCTACTGCCTATTACACCGACAGTGCTCATATCGTTGACGGAGAAAACACGCTTACGAGCCGACAAGGTTTTTACTACAGCAAAACCGCTGATCTTTATTTTAAAAAAGACGTATTACTGGTCAATCCGCGTTATACGTTATCGTGTGACACGTTACGGTACAATACCGTTTCGCGTATCGCCTATTTTCTGGGACCCACCTATTTGTGGACGACGACCAGTAACATGTACTGCGAGTCAGGTTGGTACAACACCAACCGTCAAAATTGTTTATTCACGCGAAATTCCCGGCTAGAAAACGACGGCCAGGTGCTACGCGGTGACACTATCGCTTATGATCAGAAAAAAGATATCGGAAAAGCATTCGGTCAGGTCTCTATTTCTGATAGCGTACGTCAGCTGATCATCCGAGGTAATTATGCTGAACATCATCAACTCACGGATTCCTCCTGGGTCACCGGCGCAGCGGAGATGGTCAATTATCAGGGCGGTGATTCGTTGTTTCTGCACGCCGATACGCTGTTGGCCAAAGGAAACAGTACAAGAAAGGACTCCGCATCCTTTTCCAATCGTGACGTATTCGCTTTTCATCACGTTAAACTTTATAAATCAGACTTGCAAGGCACCTGCGATTCGTTGGTGTATGCGTCATCTGACAGTACCATTCGATTTTTCCGTAAACCAGTGTTGTGGTCCGGTCATAACCAGCTTACCGCCGATTCGATTTGGCTGGTAATGGGCGACAGCGCCATTGAGCGCATTCACCTTAAGCTAAACGCTCTCATCATTTCTCAGTCCGACTCAAACCAGATCGGCATACTAGATTCATTACGGTTCAACCAAATTACCGGCAAATCCATGGTTGGATATTTTAACGGAAACGAACTTAGCAAGATCAATGTGACCGGAAACGGACAGACCATCTATTACGCCAAAAGCAGTACGAATAAAGATGTAGCGGTGAACCGCGCGGATTGCAGCGATCTCATTATTGATGTTTACAAAAACGAGTTACGCAAGATTACGCTGGTCAATGATCCTGACGGAGCATTGTATCCGATCAAGGAATTACGTACGAATGAACTTCGGTTAAAAGGGTTCAAGTGGCTTCAGAACGAACGGCCGAAGAGCCGGTCCGATATTTTTACGCACTAGGATGGATTTTTCAGGAGCTAAAGTTCGTATCGATAAATGGCTATGGGCTGTCAGGTTATTTAAAACCCGGTCGATGGCTACAGCCGCCTGTGAACAAGGAAAAATCACTGTGCAGGAACAACCGGCGAAGCCATCGCGCATGGTCAAAGCAGGTGATGTCATTACTGTTCGCCGTACCGGTGGATTGACCTTAAAAGTATCGGTAATTCAACCGATTGAAAAAAGAGTCGGACCTAAACTAGTCGCTGAAAACATGCAGGACCTGACGCCACCTGAAGAACTAGAAGCGTTCCGCGCCAGAGCAACACGCGTTACCATTTTTCGTGACCCCGGAACCGGACGTCCTACTAAGAAAGAACGTCGAGAGCTGGATGACTTTTTCAACCCTTTCGAAGAAGAATAAAAAGGCCGCTTTATTCGTATTCAGCACGAATTGACCGCCTTCCGTGTTGATATTTTGTGAAAACTCTGCGGTTGCGTTGCACCTTCCAATTCACCTATTCCGGTACCTTTGAGCGAACAGGTTTTAGTACTTATTATTTCATTCCAGCCATGCAAATCGAACAGCTTCAGCGTATCGCTTCACAGGTTCGTCGCGATATTATTCGTCAGACAAATGGTGCTAATTCGGGGCATCCCGGCGGATCGTTGGGATGCGCCGATTTCCTGACAGCACTTTATTTTCATGTTATGAAATACGATGCCACATCGTTCTCCATGGATGGAAAAAACGAAGATGTATTTTTTCTAAGCAACGGACACATTTCCCCGGCGTTCTATTCTGTACTCGCACGCGCCGGCTATTTCGACGTGAAAGAATTGGCCACTTTTCGAAAACTTGACTCCCGGTTACAAGGACATCCAACCACGCACGAAGGTCTAGAAGGAGTTCGGATGTCATCCGGTTCTCTCGGACAAGGCCCAAGTGTGGCGATCGGTGCTGCGTTGGCCAAGAAACTCAACCAGGATGATCGCATCGTATATTGTCTTTGCGGCGACGGGGAAATGGAAGAAGGACAAATCTGGGAGGCCGTGATGTATGCCGGCGCCAAGAAAACGGACAATATTATCCTGACCATTGACGTTAACAATCAACAAATCGATGGCTCCATCGAACAAGTAATGCCTTTCGGAGATCTACGTCCGAAGCTGGAAGCTTTCGACTGGGATGTTTTGAACATGAACGGAAACGAAATGTCTGATGTCGTGAGCGTACTGGATGCGGCAAAAGGACGCTGCAGCAAAGGAAAACCGGTGGCCATTCTGATGAAAACAGAGATGGGCATGGGCGTTGATTTCATGATGGGAAGTCATAAATGGCACGGCGTTGCGCCCAATGCCGAACAGACACAAACGGCACTGGCCCAGCTGGAAGAAACTATCGGTGATTATTAATCCTTGCATGCAGCAAAACCAACACTACTCGTTTCATGCGCTTTTCTATCGGATTTGCTCCGTAGCTTTTGTCTGCACGTTGTTTTTCACCACTTTCACATCAGCACAGTCTTCAAAATCAACAGCGGCACCTGTACTCACCCGCATTGAATTCCTTTTTGATTGCTCACAGAGCATGTACGGTCGCTGGCAAAGCGGGCCAAAGATTGACGTAGCTAAACAATTAATGTCGCAGCTGATGGATAGTCTGCGCTATGTGTCGAATATCGAACTGGCCTTGCGTGTTTACGGCCATCAAAAAAACTATCCGCCGCAGGACTGTGACGACAGCAAACTGGAAGTCCCTTTCGCCAAAGGAAATTGCAATGAAATTCAACGGGTACTCGAACGCGTAACGCCACGCGGCACCACACCCATTGCACGATCCCTGGAGTTATGTGCAGAAGACTTCCCCTCTTCGCCTTCTCGTAATATCCTTATTTTGATTACGGATGGTATTGAAGAATGCGGTGGAGATCCGTGTGCGGTTTCTTTAGCGCTTCAGAAAAAAGGCATTTTCCTAAAGCCCTTTGTAATTGGCATGGGACTCGACGAGAGCTTAAAGAAAAAATTCGACTGTGTCGGACGCTACTTCGATGCAGTGAACGAGTCCATGTTCAGGGAGGCACTGGATGTAGTAATCTCGCAGGCACTGAACAATACAACCTTGCAGGTTAATTTACTGGACGAGCAACAGCGGCCTACCGAAACCAATGTGAACATGACATTTTATGATCGGTTCACGGGACTTGCCAAGTATAATTTCATTCACACCTTGAATTCAAAAGGAAATCCGGATACGCTGGTTATCGATCCGCTTCCCGTCTACCGAATCGTAGTACACACTATTCCGCCGGTTTTCAAGGACAGCATTATCCTAACTCCCGGAAAACATACAACAGTAGGCATTGATGCACCGCAAGGATATCTGGCCCTGAAATACGATGGTCCCTCTGAAGCTAAAAAAACCCAGGCTATTATCCGGAAACAACGGGAGCTGAATACGCTCAATGTACAATCGCTTAATTCTACTGAAAAATACCTCACCGGAAAATACGACCTCGAAGTATTGACGCTACCGCGGACTTATATTCAAGATGTGAGTATCGACCAAAGTAAAACCACCACTGTTCAATTACCGCGACCGGGTATCATTACACTGGTTAGCAACAGTG
>CAINVI010000311.1 GCA_903854075.1 Candidatus Pollutiaquabacter sp.
CGGTAATCCGTGTTATTATGCGGATAAGCGATGTTTTTCCGGCACCGTTAGGACCCAATAAACCAAAGACACTACCTGTAGGAATGGACAACGAAATATCGTCCAGCGCTACATGCTTGGCGTACCGCTTGGTGACTTGTTTGATTTCGACGATGTTCATAGTAAGACACAAAAATAGAAAGCCCGGCAAATTATAATGCCGGGCTTGTAAAAGTAATCGAATTTATCAGGAGTGAAAAAACTCCTTCATCTTCTCATAAAAGCTTTTGTCGTTCTTTCCAGGGTTCGGCTTAAAGTTCGGCGACTCCCGTAGTTTTTCCAGCAATTTTTTCTCTTCGGAAGAAAGCGATTGCGGGGTCCACACGTTTACATTGACCAGGATGTCACCTTTGCCATAACTGTTGATGGTTGGCAATCCTTTTCCTTTTAAACGAAGCACCTTTCCTGCCTGTGTACCGGGGTCAAGTTTTACTTTGGCCTTTCCATCCAACGTTGGAATTTCAACAGAGGTTCCGAGTGCGGCATCTGCAAAATTCACATAGAGATCGTACAAAAGATGCTGTCCGTCGCGGGTGAGTGATTCATGTTCCACCTCTTCGATTACAATCAATAAGTCACCGGGAATCCCTCCGCGCTCAGCAGCATTACCTTTGCCGCTGACGGTAAGTTGCATTCCTTCGGCCACGCCCCCGGGAATATTGATAGAAATAACTTCTTCGGCGCGCTCCAGTCCGGAGCCTGTACACTTCTTGCATTTGTTGGCAATGATCTGGCCTTCTCCACTGCACATCGGACACGTAGAAGATGTACGCATCTGACCGATAAAGGTGTTGGTGACGCGATGTACCTGACCGGAACCGTTACAGGTCGTGCACTTGGAGAAAGATCCGCCATCCTGTGCACCGGATCCTTTGCAACCTCCGCAGGCTACGAACTTATTGACCTTGATCTTTTTTTCTACACCATTAGCTATCTCTTCGAGGGTCAGTTTGACTTTTATACGAAGATTTGTACCTCGGTTTACGCGACGACCGCCACGGCCCCCTGCTCCTCCGAAGAATCCTTCAAATGGACTTCCCTCACCAAAGACATCGCCAAAATGGGAGAAGATATCGTCCATAGACATTCCGCCACCTGAAAAACCGCCATTGCCGCCCATTCCCTGATGACCGAACTGATCGTAGCGTTTACGCTTTTCCCCATCACTCAAAACTTCGTACGCCTCTGCCGCCTCTTTAAATTTGTCTTCGGCATCCTTGTCGTTAGGATTCCGATCGGGATGGTATTTCATCGCCAGCTGACGATAGGCTTTTTTAAGGTCCGCGTCTGCCGCATTCTTTGCCACTCCCAGTACTTCGTAATAATCTCTTTTAGCCATGATCTTCGGTAGTGTGGTTAAGGGCAGGATCAGATGGCCACCACGACTTGAGCGTGGCGAAGCACCTTATCGTTCAGGTAATATCCCTTGGTGATTTCATCGAGCACTGTGCCTTTGGCAGCCTCCGAGGGCGCGGGAGCCTGCACGATCGCGTCATGAATTTCGGCATCAAACGGTGTTCCGACGGTCACCATCGGTTTAACGCCCTTGCTTTCCAAAGCAGACTTAAGTTTGTTATAAATGAGTTGAACGCCTTCGTTGGTCACGCTATCCTGACCGGCTTTCAACGCACGTTCGAAGTCATCCATTACCGGCAGCATGGCCAACAGGATATCTGCGCCCGCCATTTTGGATTGCTCCAACCGATCTCGGGAAACCCGCTTCTTGTAATTTTCAAATTCAGCCACGAGTCGAAGATATTTATCTTGCGACTCGGACAATACCGCTTCCAAGCGAGCCACAGGATCCTGCTGCTCTACTTGTGCATCCGGCAACTCGGCCTCCTGCGGAGGGGTTACTTCCTGATCGGGTGTGTTCGTATTCTCTTCTGACATACTGTTCATGGACTTTTGGGCCTCTTTTTTATTTTTCCGACTAAATAGTGACATTTTTTCGTGTATTAGGATCACGCAAGTATTTTGCCAATCCCAGGCAACGGGTCAAATTGTCAGCCGGCTATAAATAAAAAACAGAAGGTCACCCTTCTGTTTTCCTGGCAAAGATAATGGATGATTCCGATTACTTCTTGAGCTGGTTTTCGATAGCTTGTTCCAATGCCGGACCGCGCAGGTTGCTGCCGACGATGATGCCATTGGCATCGATGAGCCAATTGGCAGGAATTCCTTGTACACCGTATTCACGGGCGGCATCTGAGTACCACCATTTCAAATCAGAGACATGATTAGGCCAGATAAGGCCATCTTGTTTAATAGCAGCTACCCACGGATCTTTGGCTTTATCGAGTGACACCCCGTAAACTGTAAAGCCTTTACCGTTTTTAAAGGTCTGATCTTTGTATTTATTGTAGGCTTTCACCACGTTTGGATTTTCCATTCGGCAGGGACCGCACCAGGAAGCCCAAAAGTCGATCAGCACCAATTTACCGCGCAGGGACGAAAGCGGAATCATTTTACCGTCCGGTGATGGAAGGTTAATTTCAGGGGCCATGTTGCCAACCGCGGTGCCCTTTGGAAGCGCCTGCGAGAAAGCTGCACTACTGATAAACAGCGAAATAATAACCGCAAGAATATGTTTCATAAAAACAGGTTTTGAAGGTTTAGTGACAAGACTGCAAAGTTCTTGCCAACGTTTCAAAAGTAATGAAATTCTATCATGAATGGAAGCTTTAACCGCCGTAAACAGCGCAAAAACGGGCATTAAACCCGTTTTATTTGCGCTCCCAAGGCATTCAGTCGTTCGTCAATGCGCTGGTATCCGCGGTCAATCTGCTCGATATTATGGATGACGGAAGTACCTTTTGCAGACATGGCCGCAATCAGCAACGCTACACCGGCACGAATATCCGGCGATGTCATTTGAATCGCACGCAATGGCTGACGACGATTGAGTCCGATGACAGTTGCACGGTGAGGATCACAAAGAATAATCTGTGCACCCATGTCGATGAGCTTATCGACAAAGAAGAGTCGGCTTTCAAACATTTTCTGGTGGATCAATACGGTGCCTGCTGCCTGGGTGGCTGTTACGAGAATTACACTTAACAAATCGGGGGTGAAACCCGGCCATATCTGATCGGCGACGGTGAGAATGGATCCGTCAATAAATGTTTCAATTTCATAGTGCTCCTGGCGTGGAATATAAAGATCATCGCCACGAAGTTCCAGTTGAATTCCCAGGCGCCGGAAAACATCCGGAATCTGACCGAGGTTTGCGTAACTGACATCCTTAATGGTCAACTCCGACCTGGTCATTGCCGCGAGTCCAATGAATGATCCGATTTCGATCATATCGGGCAGCATTTTATGCTCAGTACCATTCAACGAAGTGACGCCCTCTATGATGAGCATATTGGATCCGATGCCGGAAATTTTAGCCCCCATGCGATTCAGCATACGGCATAATTGCTGAACGTAGGGTTCGCAGGCTGCATTGTAAATAGTCGTTGTGCCTTCCGCCAAGACAGCCGCCATGACGATATTAGCCGTTCCGGTCACCGATGCTTCATCCAACAGCATAAAAGCACCTTTGAGTTTCTTCGCGGTACAGGTGTAAAAGCTGTCGTTTTCGGAATAGTTGAATGCTGCTCCCAGCGACTGAAAACCGATGAAGTGTGTATCTAGCCGACGACGACCGATTTTATCACCTCCCGGCTTCGGAATCTTCGCATAACCAAAGCGGGCCAGCAGCGGGCCAACGATCATGATGGAACCACGTAGTGCAGCAGCTTGCTTTTTGAAATCCGGTGTTTCCAGATAGTCGAGCTGTATATCCTTGGCTTCGAAGGTAAATTCACCCTTGATAACGCCGGTCTGTTCCACGCGTACGCCGAGGTGTTGCAACAGTTCGATGAGTTTATTAACGTCGCGAATGTCCGGTATATTACGGATGACAACCTTTTCAGGTGTCAGCAACGTCGCGCAAAGAATTTGGAGGGCTTCGTTCTTGGCGCCCTGAGGCACGATTTCTCCGCTAAGTTCGGTCCCTCCGATTACTTCAAAACTGTTTCCCATAGCACGTGGAATTAGGCACTGAAATAATGCCGTATTTTCATACTACGAAGTAAACGTACAGGGGGAAATGAACGTCCGAAGTAGGTAAAAGTTTTTAACACGCCGGCACTAACATCGAACGGCGAGAGAACTATTTACTTCCGGCGCTTCTTGTTGTTGCGCTTCATATTCTTGACCACCTTCGTACTGTTCTCCCGCATCTTTTCCTTACTGAGTGCCAGCATTTCGTTGGTGTGATTGAGCCGTGCTGATTCTGCCAAACGTAATTTGCTACCGGAAAGCTCTTCGAGGTGGGTAAGAATGGTGGTATCGTCTACCGTGTCCTTGTTCCAGGTGAGGTAAGACATTTTCATATAATTGGCAAGATTGCGGGCGAACTGCTCTTTCTTGGGTCCCTCCTCCAGATCAGAAATCTGGCGAATCATGTCTTCCAGGGTCTTGCCGTAATACTTATAATGAATTTTATTTTTCGGATAGGGCACGCGTGCCGGCGTGAGTCGACTGGACTCTCTGGAAGGCATCGGATACGGTGCGTCTACGTCCAATTTGAAATCAGAGATGATGAACAAATGATCCCAAAGCTTATTCTTGTAATCGGTGGTTTCGCGGACGGACGAGTTGAGGAACGACATTACATTTACCACCGTATTGGCCAGTCGCGTGCGCTTTTCCCGGTCTTCGACCGAAAGAAGATGTTGCACCATTTTTTGGACATTGCGGCCGTATTCAGCAATTACCAGGTGCTGGCGCTGCGTATTGTACTCGACATTGTCAACAGACGGCTGGAGCCGGAGCGATTTTGACATTCGTAAAGAGGAATTGGAAGGGGGGGAAGGAAAATACAATATCCGGAACCGCCCGTGTATGTTACAAATATAGCGAACTTCAACTCAGCTTGCAACTATCTGTAATTTGGCGAATTTGAGCAGCAATTGCTTATTACCGACACCCGGAAAGAACACTGTAGCCTTCAGATCAGGCGATTTCCCTTCCACCAGTAATACCTTTCCACGACCGAATCGTTCATGAATGACTTCCATACCGGACTGAATATCGGAGGACTCGCTGCCCACGAAACTACGCACTTCGGTGGACGACAACTTCTTCAGTTTGCCGGGTACAGGTTTAGCGGTCACGTTGACTTTGGGCTGTCCGGAGACCGCCGGCCGTGGTGTCCGGAGAGCAGGCCGCTGGTCCCAACGATCGTCTTCAAAGGGTAATGGCTTACGTACATGTCGTGGCCCCACTTCCTCAATGAACTCCGCTGCAATCTCTTCTAAAAATCTACTAGGTTCGCAACTGATCAGATTTCCCCAACGATAACGGCTGTTCGCGTATGAGATGGTAAGCTTTGATTCCGCCCGTGTAATGGCCACGTAAAACAGTCGGCGTTCCTCTTCCAGGTCTTCGCGTGAATCAAGTGACATCTGAGAAGGAAACAGGTTCTCCTCCAGTCCTACAACATGTACTGCCCGGAATTCAAGACCTTTTGCCGCGTGGATCGTCATCAAGGAAACCACATCGTCATCTTTTTCGGCCTCATCGTCCGCATCAGTGAGTAGGGCGATATCCTGCATGAATAGCTCCAGCGTCCGCAACTGATCCGGATCTTGCGACGGCTCCTCATCACCCGGGGGTGTTATACTCCTACCCGTTTCGGTGAATTCGCGGATACCGTTTAATAATTCCTGTACGTTTTCGTAGCGACTCAACCCTTCCGGTGTTTTATCTTCGTAGAGCTCCCGCAGTAATCCGGTGGACGAAGCGATGTGACTGGCCAGTTCCCAGGCATCGACAGATTTGAGTTTAACCTGAAAACTGCGGATGAGTGTGATGAATTCGCTCAGACGGGTGAGTGTTCCTGCATTGAAGCCGGCCGGATTAGTTGCCGGATCCTCCAGCAACGTCCATATAGACACGTCACGTTCGGCGGCAGTCACGATGAGTTTATCGATCGTCGTTTTGCCGATTCCGCGAGCCGGCACGTTGATGATACGCTTCAGCGCTTCTTCATCGTGCGGATTGATGACCAACCTGAAGTAGGCGAGTATGTCTTTAATTTCTTTTCGTTTGTAAAACGAAAGTCCGCCGTAAATACGATAGGAAATGTTGAGCTTACGCAACGCCTCCTCCATGGAGCGTGACTGCGCATTGGTTCGGTAAAGAATTGCAAAGTCACGGTTATGCCATTGCTTATTTACTTTAGTTTCGAAGATGGCATTAGCCACCATTAATCCTTCTTCGTTATCACTCAGAGCCCGCAGCAACTGAATTTTTTCACCTTGTCCATTGGACGTCCAGACCTGCTTTTTTATTTGCTTCTGGTTTTTCTCGATGACGCTGTTCGCGGCATTGACGATCGTTTGTGTAGAGCGGTAATTTTGTTCCAGCTTGAACACGTTCAAGTCCGGATAATCCCGTTCAAAAGAGAGGATGTTTTGAATATTTGCACCCCGGAATGCATAAATGGATTGCGCATCATCCCCTACTACACAGATATTTTCGAACGCAGCTGCCAGCTTTTTTAGAATACTGTACTGCGCATAGTTGGTATCCTGAAACTCATCTACAAGAATGTACTTGAACTTGTGCTGGTACTTATGCAGAACTTCCGGGAATTTCGAAAGCACTATGTGCATATTGTACAGCAGGTCATCGAAATCCATACCCGAAGCCTTGAAGCAACGCTTGACATATTTTTCGAATAAGATTCCAATTTTGGGTCGACCGGAGGCGATGTCATCACTAACAAAACTGACATTGGCCTGATATTCCTGCCACGAATACAAATTGTTTTTCGCTGCTGAGATCCGATTGAGGACTACGTCAGGTTTGTAGAGTTTATCGTCGAGTCCTTCTTCGCGCAAGAGGTCTTTCATCAGGCTCTTGGCGTCATCGGTATCGTAAATGGTGAAGTTGGAAGGATAGCCGAGCTTTTCTGCTTCAATACGCAAGATTTTCGCAAACACGGCATGGAACGTTCCCATCCACAGGTTGCGGGCTTCATTACCCACCACGGTTTCGATACGGCCACGCATTTCCTTGGCAGCCTTATTGGTAAAGGTCAGGGAAAGAATATTGAACGGATCGACACCGGAACGGATCAGGTGAGCGATGCGGTAAGTCAATACGCGGGTTTTTCCGGAACCTGCACCGGCGATAATCATCACCGGTCCTTCGGTTTGCGTCACTGCCGCGCGCTGCGGTTCGTTGAGTTCGTCGAGGTACGTCTTTTCCATCATCGGGCACGGGAAAATCCCGTAGTCAGGTCTGTATCGGTTGGGCGGGCGAAAAAGGCCAGAAAAAGCCCTATTCAGCGATAATACACTCAAAAGTACCGATTAATCGTCCTGAAAATGGAATTTCCAACGATTATTATTCAACAAAAACGCGGTTTTTGTTCACCGCCGGTGGTGAATCTAAAAGGCCGTTCCCCGCTTGGTAAAATCAGACGGAAAACGTACCTTTGCGTTCCTTTTTAAAACAACATGCGGAGAATGTTGATCTGTCTGGGTCGGCAGAAAAGGAATAAAGAACCATTAATTCCAAAACACCATGCCAGTAAAAATCAGATTGAGTCGCCATGGTAAGAAGCACAATGCTTACTACCACATCGTAGTGGCCGACAGCCGTGCTCCGAGGAATGGTAAGTTCATCGAAGTAATCGGTGACTACAATCCCAACACGAATCCTGCTACGATCAACATCAACCATCAGCGTGCGCTGACCTGGTTGGACAACGGAGCGCAGCCGACAGATACCTGTCGCGCTATCCTCTCTTACAAGGGAATACTTTTCCATAATCACCTTTTGAAAGGTGTGAAGAAAGGCGCATTGACTGCAGAACAGGCAGAAGCTAAGTTCCAGCAGTGGATGCAAGAGAAAATCGTCAAAGTTGACGACAAGAAGAAGCACGTCATGACCAGTGCAGAAAAATCAACTGCTGCTCGTTTGGCGGATGAAGCCAAGAAGAAAGAAGCCAAGCTTGAAGCCATTCGTGCCAAGTACACGCCTCCTCCTGCAGAGGAAGAAGCGCCTGCTGCTGAAGAAGCTGCACCATCCGAAGGCGAAGCTCCTGCAGAGGCATAATCAACTTGCAATCTCAAAAAAAAGCTGCGTAAACTACGCAGCTTTTTTTTATTTTAGTACGGTCTCCTCATGCAACTACTCCACCTGAACGACCTCTCCTACGCCGGTTTCATTGTCAAGCCGCACGGCTTCAAAGGCGAAGTGATCCTTGGCCTGGAATCGCTTTCTCCCGACGAGTTTCCGGAAGTGGATTTTATTTTTTTAAAACTGGATGGGCTTCCGGTGCCGTTCAAATTAAAAGACACAACGTTAAAAGGCGGAAACCTTATAGTACGTCTCGAAGATGTGGATTCGGAAGAAACCGCAAAGAAACTAAACGGCACCGAAGTTTACCTTGAACCATTTGAAATGGAGTCCGTCGACGTGCCGGGATTTGAAGACCTGAAGGGATTTGAAGCGATTGATGAAACAGAGGGATCACTAGGAGTGATTGTATTGGTCGAAGAACTTCCTATGCAACTTATTGCGCATTGCGATTTTCACGGTAAGGAATTGCTGTTCCCCTTGAATGAAAGCCTGGTAAGATCCATCGACATGAACACCAAACGTGTTTATGTCCAGTTACCGGAAGGCCTGGCGGACATTTACCGGGAAGGTTGATTCAATTCAGGGGGATTTTGTATCTTTTCAACTCCCTTAAGTAACCTGTATGAGCGAAAGCACCTTTCGTTTCCAGCAATTCACTGTTCATCAGGACAAATGCGCCATGAAGGTTGGCACTGATGCCGTGCTGTTGGGCTCATGGTTACGACCAGGGTCAGCCAACCGTATATTGGATATTGGAACAGGCACCGGATTAATCGCACTGATGCTGGCACAGAAATCATTGGCTGAAATTGATGCTATTGATATCGACGAAGGTGCCTATCTGCAGGCCAAGGAGAATTTTCGAATTTCACCCTGGTTTAATCGTCTATACATTTACCGTCAGCCTTTTCAAGAATTCGCCGCGCAGTGCGAAAATAGATACGAATTGATCGTATCGAATCCTCCCTATTTTCATCACGCGTCCAAACCGGCAGCAGCATCAAGATCGACCGCGCGTCACAATGAAACACTTCCTACCATAGACCTCATTGACGGCGTGAAAAAGCTACTGACTCCGGACGGAGTTTTCGGGGTAATTTTGCCGTTCAAAGAAGGCATGGAATTTCTTGACTTAGCACAATCGCGCGGATTATTTTGTCATCGGCTGGCACGCGTCAAAACGGTTGCCGACAAACCGGAAAAGCGGTTACTCATGGAGTTCAATCATTATTTCGGATTACTGGTCGAAGAGGAAATCATCGTTCAGGAAGACGATCATTCCTTCAGTCGACAATACATCGACATGACGAAAGAGTACTATATTCATCTTAAGTAAGCTGTACGGTGTGCTCCTTGAAGCAGATGCCGTACTCTTCCAGTTCGCTGAGCACCTGGCGACAGATTGATTCCGTCACCGGAATCATTACACCGCGATCGGGAATTTTTCCCAGCAGCAATCGTACTGCAGCGATACCTACCGGAAGTCCGACAGTTTTAGCCATAGCTGTTCGGGCCGCATCTTCGCCGGTCACCACCAGCGAAGAGTAGCGGGAAAACATATTTCCCCGGAGGCGATAATCGAAACGATGCTGCATCACGACCAAATCCTTATCTGTAGGATTTAACTTCCATTTGGACTCAAGCAGTTGTTGAAGGACTTGAGCGGGCGTGGCGTTTTGCAATCCGATTTTTTCATCAGAAAAAACACCTGTCCATTCGACACGTTTCATGATATCCGACTCTGCATCCAGGCCACAGAGCGTTGCCACCGCCTGGCGAATTGGCATTCCGGAAAACGTAATAGGCAATAAGGCACTGACCAAATCCGAGTAGGAAAGTGCTGCTGAACTTTCCACGGTGTATGAATCATCCGTCAAGCCGAGTTGAACAAAGACATTCCAGGAACTGCAATAACCGGCTTGCCGAAGTGTGCCGCGAAGAAGTGTGGGAATCTCCTGCAAACCATAAATTTTTCGGTAAGCCAATGAATCGCGGTTTGCATAACCATCGAATGAACCGACACCTTCAATTTCAATAGTACGAGTCGCAGAAAAAAGTCGTGAATAGGGAATATACTTGTAGTTGCCGTTTTCAATATAACGTGCAGTGCCTTGACCAGCGAGAACGACATTTCTCGGATTCCAGGAGAACTTATATCCCCACGGATTATCATTGGATTCCGGAGCGACGAGTCCTCCGGTGTAGGAGTAGAACGCCGTTAACTCTCCGCCTTGCGTTCGGATATCACGGATGATTTCCATTGCACTCATATGGTCAATTCCCGGATCCAATCCGCACTCGTTGAGCAATAACACGCCTTGCCGTAGTGCATCTTCGTGGAGCGACAGCATTTCGGGAGTAACATAAGAGGCCGTGACTAAATGTTTCTTGAGTCGAACACAGGCTTGCGCCACCGAAAGATGCATATGCGCAGGCAGCAGCGAAATCACGATATCAGCACGTCCAACTTCTTGTTCGGTTTGGGCGGCATTCTGTATATCGAATTTTAAAGGTCTTGCATACGGATGACCCTTTGTTTTCTGTTGAACAAGATCTTCCGACACATCACCCACAGTAACTTCCCAGTTTTCAACCGCTGCCTGTTCCAGCAGGTAATCGATCAATAAGGTAGAAGAACGGCCTGCACCAATGAGGAAAATTCGCTTCATAATGGCACGAAGATAACGTAAAGCGGGCGAATGGCAGAAGATCCGGTGAGTATAAATTGATTATTCATAGAAAGATAAAATCCAAAAGCCTGGACGTACCTTTCATAGAAAAAATTGATTTTGCAGGCCTAAAAAATGGTTCGTTTTTTAAATTTACAGCCTGTAACACCCCTTAATAACTTCAACTAACAATGAAAACTACGTTCGCACTACTTGCCCTATTAGTAGCAGAGATGTTGGGCGCATCTGCCCAAACGAACAATGCCATTCTTTTTACCGAAAACGGCGAACCGTTTCAGGTGATCCTGAATGGGATTTTGCAAAACTCCGCTGCGCAGACCAATGTCAAGATGACACAATTGACCGCTAACGCGTACAAGTGTCGGATTTTATTTCAGGATACGCGGCTGGGCTACCTAGATTTCAACATGGCATTTCCAGACATTAACGAGGAAATCACCTGGAACATCAAGCGCAACAGCAAAGGAGAATTTGTCACGCGTTACATCAGTGCCGTTTCGCTGGCCGAAGCTCCTCCTACACCTCCAACACAAACAGTAGTCGTTTACACGGCTACTCCTGCTCCGGTAGTGGTCAGCGGCAATACCACCACGGTTCAACAAACACAAACAACCACAACAACCAATGGCGGAAGCATACAAGGGGAGAATATCAACCTGAATATGGGCTTTAATGTGGATGGCGAAAGTGGATCCATTAGTATCAATGCCAGCGGACTGGACATGGGAATGGATGTGAACGACGGCTATTCCAATAGCTCCACCACGACTACGACCACGCACACCGTTACTACGACAACATCCGGCAGTGGCGGTGCAGTGGTTACGAGTGCGCCATCACGTCCGCAGCAGGTGGTGTATGTCAGCGGATATAATGGAGCGGTGGGTTGTCCTGTGCCGATGAGCCCCGGCGATTTCGCCACGTTCAAGCAGAGTGTTTCAAGTAAGGATTTTGAAAACACGAAACTGACCATTGCCAAACAGGTATTGCAAAATAATTGCTTGACGGCGCAGCAGGTTAAAGAAACTATGGGCCTGTTCGATTTTGAAACGACCAAACTTGATTTCGCCAAATTTGCCTACGGCCATACGTA
>CAINVI010000312.1 GCA_903854075.1 Candidatus Pollutiaquabacter sp.
AGCGATGCATTTTCAACAGGATCCCAGGCCCAGAATCCGCCAAAACTCAGTGATTCGTATGCCCATGCTGCGCCCATCAGAATGCCGGTACCCAAAATCATAATACTGAAAAACGTCCAGGGTAATACGGGCTTCACCCAGCTGTCGTATTTTTTACGGTACAATGCGCTCATCGCAAATGCGAACGGCACTAGCGTAGTAGCAAATCCTAGAAAGAGTGTAGGAGGATGAATGGTCATCCAATAATTCTGTAGCAAAGGATTCAAACCTCTTCCGTCATTAATCTTACTCAGATAATCCGGCATCTTAATAAATGGAAGGTTGGCAAAATCCGGATGGTCACGGAGTAACACGAATGGATTGTTTCCCAATTTATAGCCGAGAACAACAACTCCCAGGAGCATGGAAGCAAGGAAAGCTTGCACGAGTCCAAATACCATCATCACGCCGGTTTCCCATTCGCCGGCTTTCCGAATCAAAACAATACCCAACGCACAATGCCAGAACATCCAGAGCAAAAAGCTGCCTTCCTGACCTTCCCACAGACAAGAAAATATATACCGAAAGGGCATCAGTGTATTGCTGTGTTCCCATACGTAGTAATATTCAAATCGGTGACGAACAATAAGGAAAATGAGTAATCCGATGATGGAAACGACAGAAAAGGAGTGAAGATAAAACGCACTGCGTGCCAGTTTTTTCCAGCTCTCGTCCTCTTTTTTTAGCGAAAAAAAATAAGCGATACCTGCAAACAAGGAGGCCGTAAAGGAAAGCACGATCAACAGGTTGCCGAGTTTCCCCCAAACCAATTGTTCGCCGATATAATTTATGTCCATAGGAATGGTTGGTGGTTGATTGTATCCCTTGAAACCGCATCGCGGCTGCGTGGTTTACATCGTTTGCTGAGGATTTTGGTCCTTCGGATTGTTATATTTTGAAGGACACTTCATCAGAATGTCTGAAGCAACAAAAACTTCTCCTTCTTGTTTGCCGATTACCACGATCTGTTCTGATTTATCGAAATCTTGTGGCTTTGCCCGATTCAACAGAACTTGTTTTTCCATGCCGTCATTATCAATCATGAAAAAGGAAAAAAGATCTGCATTCACTGACGGGTTATATACCTGCGGTTGTGATTTGTCCAGCTTGCCGACAACGTGATACGTGCTGGTAGGATTTTCCGCCGCAATGGAAAAGGTTGCGTACGTACTGGAATCTGCTACTGTGGAAAGAATAGCTCCTACGGCGGCGGCAATCAGTAGGATAGCAAGTAAGTGGGATCGCTTCATGGCAGGGAAATCGTTGTAAAAATACGATTTTTTAGCATTCCCTGCGGGATTGAAATTTGCTCAATCTTGCTGTTTTTCAATCCGTTGGATCTTTCTGTCGAGAGTGATCAGGTAGACGATGATGCCCAACAAAATAACCAGGACTACGCCCACCACGACGTATATTTTGCCATTGGCACGCATGACATCCGCCATTTCATTGTCCTGGGCGCGAACAGCCTGGGCGATAATCAGTGAGAGAAAGGTTAGCAGAAGTGTTCTGAGGAAGTTCATGTTCGTTTTCAATTATCGTTGGTCACGATGGAGCTTTATTCTACGAATGCGGAATTCAAGTTCTGAGATCCAAGCCCCAAGCAAGGTCCATCCGATCACGGCAGGATAGAATACGGTACGCATTTTGCTGTCCAAATCGTAATTGGAAAAGCCCGGGTTTCCACCGTTTCCGGGGTGCAAAGAGTCCGTCATTCGTGGAAGGATGATGATGAAGGCCAGCATCAGGGTGAAGGCGAAAATAGAGTAGACAGCGGCAATGCGCGCGCGTTTATGCTCATCTTCCAGGGAACTGCGAAGGATCAAATAAGCGGCGTACACCAGCATAGCTGCTGCTGCGCCGTTGAGTTTGGCATCATTGACCCACCAGGCGCCCCAAGTATATTTAGCCCAAAGACTGCCGGTCAACAACCCAAGTACACCAAGAAAAATGCCGGAATGTATGCAAGCGGATGCTTTGATATCGTATTCTAAATTTCCGCTGCGCAAGTAGCGGATTCCGTAAACGATGGAGGCGATCATGAGTATGATCATGGAAAACCACATGGTCACATGGAAAAATAGATTCCTAATGGTTTCGTGCAAAATTGCCATGCGCGGAACTTCTACCATGAACCCTTGCCAGACGGTATACGTCAAGAGGAGCACACACAGCCATTTCCACCACTGTAAGCCGGCTACTTTCATTGTTTCTTGTTTCGCATTATTCCCGCCAAAGGTAAGGAAATAGGAGGTAAGCCAATGCCACCACCAGGAGATTAAGTCCAATTAGCAACAACGCGAATTTTTGTGCTACTGCCCAACCTAATCCGTCCATGGCGCATTTGGAAAAACGGATCGTTGTCATCAGGATCGGTATCAATACCGGAAACCCTAGAATGGATACCAGCCCTATATTGTTCGAGGCTTTTGCAGCTATGGCAGAAACCATGGTAATGACGGCGGCAAAACCTAAGCTGCCCAACAAAACTGCAATGCCGAACATTTTGAAATCATTGACCGGGTTACCGATCAGCAAAGAGTATACCCCAAGATGGATGGCGGAAAGTACAACCATGAGACCTAATCCGTATACCATTTTTGAAAGGATCATCGATTGGGCATCGACGATGGTGTAATAGTAAAGCATGCGGCCCTTACTTTCTTGTAAGAAGCTTCTGGCAATACTGTTCACGGCAATAAAGGTTTGTATGATCCAAAACAAAGCATTCCAGGTCGGCAAGTCGACCACCTGCTTCATGCTCAAGTAGCATATAAATACGGTGGAAACCACATAGAGCAGCATGCCTCCGATTATAGAACGCTGTCGCCATTCCAACAGGAATTCCTTTTTAGCCAGTGTGAGGACGGTCGACATACGAATTGGATAAATGAATGCGAATCAATGAATATCCCAGGAGCTGTGCATGTCCGGAATTTCGATGTTGCTAAATCCGGCATGCTGAAGCTTTTCCCGCCACTCGAATTGAACGTCATAATCACCATGAACCAAAAAGCACTGTTTGACTTTTTTAGGATCCTGGCATGAAAGGTATTTCAGCATCTCATTGTAATCTGCGTGTGCAGAGAAAGAATGAATCTGTTCGATAGTAGCTTTCACTTCGAACTCTTTACCGAAAATTGAAATGCGTGAAGCTCCGGCCATCAAGCGGCCACCCAGACTGTCCGGCGTACAATACCCGACCATCAAGATGGTATTTCTAGGATCCTCAATAGCATTGCGAATATGATGCTTCACACGTCCGGCTTCTGCCATACCCGAGGCGGAAATGATGATGGCCGGCTCTTTTAGGTTGTTGATTTTTATAGAGTCTTCTACACGACGAACATAAAACAAGTCGTCGAAACCGAATGGATCCGGATCGGTACGCATTGTAGCGAGTATGTCTTCATTGAAGCACTCCGGATGTGTGCGCATGATTGTCGTTGCGTTCACAGAGAGCGGACTGTCGACATACACTTTTATGGGAGGAAGTTTGCCGGCGTTTTTCAGGTTGTTCAGCGCATACACCACCTCCTGTGTTCGTCCTAAGCTGAACGAAGGAATGACCAGACGGCCTTTGTTTTCTACGCAAGTTTTCTGAACGATACTCAACAGCTGCTGTTCGGTGGCTTCTGTGCCTTCGTGCAGCCGGTTGCCGTAGGTGGATTCGCAAATCAGGATATCGGCTTGCGGAAATGGTTCAGGTGCTTTCAGTATTTTATCACTGTAACGGCCAATATCTCCTGAAAAGTAAACCTGTCGTGTTTTTCCCTCTTCGGTAATGGTCAGGTTTACCGCCGCAGCACCCAGAATATGGCCGGAATCGGTGAATTCAATTTCAATATTTTCATCGATCCGGTGCTTCTTTCGGAAAGGAATTGTAAAGAGCTGACTCAGTGCTTTCTCTACATCGCTGGTGGTATACAAGGGTTGAAGAGGCGGCAACTTTTTACGTTCCCGCCGCTCATTTAAATAGGCAATATCGTTTTCTTGGATGTGAGCGGTGTCAAACAGCATGATAGCCGCCAAATCACGCGTGGCCGATGTGCAATAGATCGGCCCTTTAAACCCTTGTTTTACCAAGGCGGGAATATTTCCCGAATGATCGATGTGTGCATGAGAAAGTACGAGATAATTTACGGACATCGGATCAAAACCGAGATGGCGGTTCATAGGGTCTGTATCCGCGCCATGACCTTGAAAAAGTCCGCAATCCAGTAGGATTTTCTTCCCATTGCTTAAACTGATCAGGTGTTTACTGCCGGTGACGGTGCGGGCGGCACC
>CAINVI010000313.1 GCA_903854075.1 Candidatus Pollutiaquabacter sp.
GAGATGGACGACTTCGCGCTCGGACAAACGTTGTAATGCCAATTCAACCATTCCGACGGCTCCTTCTACAATCTGCTTACGTGCTGCGACAACAGCTGTTGCTTGCTGACGCTGCAGCATGGCACCGGCGATTTCCGGGGCATATGCCAAATGAGATATGCGTGCTTCCATCACACGAATTCCTGCTGGCCGCAGACGTTCGTTCAGTTCTGCTTCCAGCATATCAACGACTTTATCTGACGAGCCCCGCAAGGTAACTTCGGCATGTTCATCTTCAAGATTGTCGTACGGACAACGTCCGGCCAGGTGACGAACGGCTGCTTCGCTTTGAATCGATACATAACTGTTGTAATCGTTAACTTCGAAGACGGCTTTGGCAGTGTCTTCCACTTGCCAAACGATGACAGCGGCGATCTCGATAGGATTTCCCATTTTATCATTGACCTTGAGCGACTGACCGTTGAGATTTCGTGCACGCAGGGAGATGATCGCTTTCATCATCAAGGGATTCACCCAGAAAAAGCCGTTGGCTTTTACGGTGCCTTTATATTCTCCGAAAAGTACCAGCACTCTGGCTGAATTCGGATTGATTACAATAAATCCCGGTAGCATGACCAGTGCCAGCGGAAATAAAATGCCTGCAGGCAGCATTTCCTGCTCACGCGCGGAGACAGCACCTGCAATGATCAATGCAACGACTACTAATGCCATCAGGTAACCTGATAGAGGGCGGAAAGTTTTTTCTTGGATCATGGTAGTTGATATTAAAAAGATATCACAAAGGTATCAAACATTTAACAACCTGCAAATCTGCATTCGTCCTGCTTTTTGTTATTTTTGACGGGTGCAGCCGACAGTATTTTCCAACGCAAAACAAATCCGGGAGGAAGCGGAGCGGCTTGGTTTTTCGTTTTGCGGCTTTTCAAAAGCTGATTTTCTAGAAGAAGAAGCGCCGCGACTTGAAAAATGGCTGTTGGACAACCGCCATGGCAAGATGGCGTATATGGAACGCCATTTTGATGAACGGCTCGATCCGCGAAAGTTGGTGCCGGGAGCACGAACGGTAGTTTCGTTATTGTATAACTACTATCCTGAGCAAAAAGTAGCCGTGGATGGAGCGCCTAAAATTTCTTCCTATGCCTACGGTGAGGACTACCATGTTGTGGTCAAGGACAAGCTGTTTGAACTCTTGCATTTCATCCGCGAAAATATTGGCGAGGTAAATGGTCGCGCCTTTGTGGATTCAGCTCCTGTGCTTGAAAAAGCATGGGCGGCGAAGAGTGGAGTAGGCTGGGTCGGAAAAAACGCCAATCTCATCACTCGTACGCACGGCAGTTTTTTGTTCGTGGCGGAGCTTATTATTGATCTGGAGTTGGCGCCTGACGGACCTCTGCAGGATTATTGCGGCACTTGCACCAAATGCATCGATGCTTGTCCGACGGCCGCTATCATTCAGCCGCGTGTCGTTGATGGCAGCAAGTGTATTTCATATTTCACCATTGAATTGAAAGACGAGATTCCCGCTGAAATGGCGGGACAGTTCGGTGATTGGGTATTTGGCTGTGATGTGTGCCAGGATGTTTGTCCCTGGAATCGTTTTTCAAAAGCGCACCGTCAAACGCGTTTCCAACCCCAAGAAGCATGGAAGAACTGGAACAGTAACGATTGGGAAGAGATTACCGAAGATGTTTTTCAACGGCTGTTCAGGGAGTCGCCCTTGAAACGCACCGGCTATAAAGGATTCCGGCGGAACCTGGAATTCAGGAAGAGAACTTCCTGAATACTTCGATGACAGTATCGGAGTACATGGAAAAAGTGGCGAAACACCATATTTTCAGCAGCCTTCTTTCGTCTTTTCGTAACGTTTGTAACGCTTTGATCAGCTCCTTCCGGAAAAGGCCTTTGTCAAAACTTACTTTGGTCAGGATTTGCTTGGTGTATTCGAACATGATGAATAATTATGAAATACAATATACATTGGGCATTGGGCCGCGTCAAGCAAAAGTTATCAATAACTGTGCAAATGCAAGAAACGATGTCATTTTGAACAGGATTATGACGTCTTGACGTTCTTTAAACGATCACCAAGGCGAATTATTTAAGCTGTCCGTTATTTTTCGGACCAGCGATAGCTCTTGTGCTGCAATCCGGCCAGGTCAATCACCCGGTCAACAACGGTAGCGGCCAATGCACGAAAATCTTTCGGGCGTGAATAAAAAGAAGGAGAGGCCGGACAAATAATGCCACCGGCTTCTGTAACGGTCTTCATATTGTTCAAGTGGATCAGGCTGTAGGGCGTGTCACGTACTACCAGGATTAGCCTTCGTCTTTCTTTCAACACTACATCAGCTGCCCGGGTAATTAGGTCGTCGGATACTCCGCTCGCAATCCGTGCCATGGTTCCCATTGAACACGGGCAAACGATCATAGTGTCAAACCGGGCTGATCCGCTGGCGAAGGGAGCAAAAAAATCATTTTTGTCGTAGACCGTGTAGGGCAATTGTTCGAAGGAACGGTCGCCCAGTTCGTATTCCCAAACATCTTTTGCATTATCCGACAGCACCAAACCTACGGTTTCAATCTGGTCTGAAAGTTGTTGCAATTTTTCCAGCAGCACACTGGCATATACGGCACCACTGGCGCCGGTTACTGCAACTACGATCTTTTTCCGATGAATAGTCATAAGAGTGAAACACGTACGGATGAAAAAGGTTCATCCGTCGCTACTACGAATATACTCAGTAGGATACTGGAGTCAAGCAGTTTGACGGCTGAATTTCCTGAAAAACCAGAGTCCCAACAGGGC
>CAINVI010000314.1 GCA_903854075.1 Candidatus Pollutiaquabacter sp.
AATACTTAATACGCCTATGGCACCATTAATAATGGCAAGCAAGGTATTGTCGGTAATCTGGTAGGCTTTAACCTTTAATACAGGAGCGCCGCCATTCACACCTTCCAATGGCGCGGTAGTCGCTGCACCATTAGTCGTCAGATTCTCGGACACCGATTGGGCAGCAGGCGTGATTTCCGGGAATTCATATACGGGGAGCCACAAGAGCAGCAACGACAATACAACGACAAGCAATAAAAAGAGAGTTTGTATACGCTGGATCATAGAAGGGAGGAATAATCGACCGACAAGTTACACAGAATAAAAACACTTGAAACAGTGCCTAAACGGAGATCCAAAAAACATCAAATTCTCAGAAAACCAATGAATTAAAGAGAATTTGTTCAAGTATTTATTAAAAAGCACTTGCAGAACGACGAATATTCTCTTATTATTGTATCATCAATCCGAAGCAAACAGGGTTTTCACATCCCTTTTAGTCTCCAAAAGCTTCGTTCCCGATTCCCTTCCTGTTGAACTTACTTGCCTCACCTAGGATTTTAACGGTGTATTTCCCCATCAAAAACGCTACTTCAAAATAATACCCGATACGCTGCAACGGCATTTTGCCGAGCAGTATCATCTATCATTTATGTACGACATTACCACATTGAACGACAAACTGGTCAACGAACTCAAAGAGATTGCCCGTTTGATGAAAATCCCTAATTACGAAGACCTTCGTAAGCAAGACCTTATTTATAAAATTCTGGACCAGCAGGCGCTGCATCCAGCTGCTTCACCTGCAATAAAAGAAAAGATGCCGCCGAAAAACACCAAGCCTACCAAGGAAGACAAGAAAGCACCGGCTGCAAAAGTAGCAGCTGCAACTGCGGCTGACGATAACTCTGAAAGTGGTCGCCCAAAGCGGAAACGTGTATTACCTGAAAATCCGGAAGAAAAGCCGGCAGAAAAACAGCAAGATAAAGTCGTTCTGGAGCCTAGCGTAAAAGTTCCTCCGGGAAGACCTGAACGTCGTCCGGTTCACGCGGCACCAACTACAGAACGAACCACGACACCTGCGCACTCTGCTCCTGCTCCTGCTCCGGCTCCGGCTCCGGCAATTTCTTCTTCTGAAACGGAATCGCGGCCACAGCAAATGCCACAGCCGCATCATCAGCAGCAACAGCAAGGACATTTCCAGCAACCATCACGATTCGATAACGACAGAAATAATAATAATTTCCGTCAGCGCCGTGATTTCCGTGAACCTGAACAAGCCCCGGATCCGGACAGCTTAGTGACGTGCGAAGGTGTTCTTGAAATCATGCCGGATGGATTCGGATTTCTTCGTTCCAGCGATTTCCATTACCTGACATCACCGGATGACGTATATGTCACCCAGCAACAAATCAAAATGTTTGGCCTTAAAACCGGAGATACGGTAAAAGGCGTAGTGCGTCCACCTCGTGAAGGTGAAAAATACTTTCCACTGGTTCGCGCTGAACTGGTAAACGGACTGGAGTTGCATGTGGTGCGTGACCGAATTCATTTTGACTACCTCACTCCGCTCTTCCCGAACGAAAAGCTGAACCTGGCCGACGGCAAACAGGCCACCTATTCTACACGGATCATGGATATGTTTTCCCCGATCGGTAAAGGTCAGCGCGGTCTAATTGTTGCTCAGCCGAAAACCGGTAAAACGATGTTGCTTAAGGAAGTGGCGAACGCCATAGCCGAAAATCATCCGGAAGTTTACATGATCATTCTCTTGATCGACGAACGTCCGGAAGAGGTCACCGACATGGCTCGAAGTGTAAAAGCAGAAGTAGTTGCTTCCACGTTTGTTGAGCCCGCAGACCGACTTGTTAAAATTGCCAATATCGTACTCGAAAAAGCAAAACGACTGGTGGAATGTGGACACGATGTTGTCATTCTCCTCGACTCCATCACCCGCCTTGCCCGTGCTTATAATACCGTTGCTCCTGCTTCCGGGAAAGTACTCTCCGGCGGTGTGGAAGCCAATGCGCTGCACAAACCAAAGCGGTTCTTCGGCTCGGCCCGTAATATTGAAAATGGTGGTAGCTTGACCATCATCGCAACAGCTCTGATTGATACTGGTTCACGTATGGACGAAGTGATCTTCGAAGAATTCAAAGGAACCGGTAACATGGAACTGCAGTTGGATCGTAAGCTGGCCAACAAACGTATCTTCCCAGCGATCGA
>CAINVI010000315.1 GCA_903854075.1 Candidatus Pollutiaquabacter sp.
CGCTGAATTGCTCCTTTTCCGATAGTTTCAAACCCTCGGATGCCACTTTTTTTTCGCTATCTTTGGAAGGTATTGTCCTACCTACAACTTGATTGATTTATGCAGCCGAAATCCGTGGAACTAAGCCAGGAACTTAGCTTTGAGGAGTTTAAAAAGAGCGTATTGGACGATTTTCGAATCGCCGTAGAAAGCCGTCAGACCAGTTTACTTGGCAGAAAAGAGGTACTCACCGGTAAAGCCAAATTTGGCATTTTCGGCGACGGAAAGGAAATCGCACAACTTGCCATGGCGAAACAATTCAGGGACGGAGATTTCCGCTCCGGATATTACCGCGATCAAACGTTCATGTTTGCCACCGGCGCTTCCGATATTGAAAAATTCTTTGCACAGCTCTATGCCGATCCAGACGTGAATGCAGAACCCTCTTCAGCGGGTCGTTCTATGAACGGACATTATGCTACACGCAGTTTGAATCCAGACGGTAGCTGGAAAAAACTAACCGGCATGAAAAATTCATCCGCTGACATTTCACCGACAGCCGGACAAATGCCACGATTAGTTGGATTAGCGTGGGCTTCCAAACTTTACCGGAATAATCCTGGACTACATTCGTTGACTGATTTTTCAATAAACGGCGACGAAGTCGCGTTCGGTACGATTGGTGATGCAAGCACATCCGAAGGATTATTTTTTGAATCTATCAATGCTGCCGGTGTACTTCAAGTACCTATGGCCATTTCGGTTTGGGATGATGGATATGGAATTTCTGTTCCGGCCAAATACCAAACTACCAAGCAGAATATTTCTGAAATTCTCAAGGGTTTTGCGCGCAATGAAAAAGGAGAAGGCTATGTTATCCTCACCGCTAAAGGATGGGATTATCCTGGCCTTTGTGAAATGTACCGTAAAGGAATTGAAATCTGCCGTTCGCAACACATTCCTGTCCTCTTCCATGTCCGTGAAGTAACACAACCGCAAGGTCACTCTACCTCCGGATCTCACGAACGTTACAAATCCAAAGAGCGTTTACAATGGGAAGACGATTTCGACTGTATCAAGAAAATGCGCGAATGGATGGTTTCCAGTGCAATTGCTACTGAAACTGAATGTGAAGAAATCGAAACAACGGCCAAGCAACGTGTACAAGAAGCACGTAATGCTGCGTGGGCGCACTATATGCAACCGATTAAATCGGAAGTAACGCAGGCAATGGCACACTTCGGAAACATCGCCGCCGTGAGCGGTCAACGCGCATTCATTGACAAAATTTCGCAAGAACTTGCCGACATAGCAGCACCTTCGCGCCGTGATGTCATGACCTCCATTCATGCGACACTTCGTCTTACGCGTCAAGAAAACACTGCTGCCCGTCAGTCCCTGATGGTTTGGTACAACGAACTCGTCGCCCAGAATTCGGACCGTTACAACTCTCACTTACAGAGTCATTCCAACAGCGCTGCTTATACAGTTGCAGCAATACCGGCGCAATACTCGGCGGATGCTCCTATGATGGACGGCCGTGAAGTCATCCAGGCGAATTTCGAAGCACTTTTCCAGCAAGACGCGCGAATCGTTGCCTTTGGCGAAGATGTCGGCCGTATAGGCGATGTAAACCAGGGATTTGCAGGCCTACAGGAGAAGTTCGGTGAAATAAGAATTTCGGATACAGGAATACGCGAAGCTACTATCGCCGGGCAAGGAATCGGTCTTGCAATGCGCGGGTTACGTCCGATTGCCGAAATCCAATATCTAGATTATTTACTCTACGCGATTCAGATTCTTAGTGACGACCTCGCCACTTTGCAATATAGAACAAAAGGCGGTCAGAAGGCGCCGGTAATCATTCGCACCCGCGGACATCGACTTGAAGGCATCTGGCACAGCGGCTCTCCGATGGGAATGATCATTAATGCCGTTCGCGGCATCCACGTTCTGGTGCCACGCAACATGACGCAAGCTGCCGGTTTTTACAACACGATGGTTGCAAGCGATGAACCGGCTATTATCGTAGAATGTCTGAACGGATATCGACTAAAGGAAAAATTACCTTCCAACCTCGGAGAATTCCGTGTGCCGATCGGCGTACCTGAAATCATACAGGATGGCACTGATATTACTGTAGTTTCCTACGGCTCTACCTTGCGCGTAATTCAGGAGGCTATTCGTCAACTGCAACAGCTCGACATTTCCGTAGAGCTTATCGATGTGCAAACCCTACTCCCCTTCGATCACCACCACACAATTGTAGAATCCGTGAAGAAGACCAACAAACTGTTGGTTGTCGATGAAGATGTCCCTGGCGGAGCAAGTGCATATATTCTTCAGCAGATTCTTGAAAATCAACAAGCCTTTCAATACCTGGATGCGCCGCCGTGCACGCTTACAGCTAAAGCACATCGCCCGGCCTACGGCTCCGATGGCGACTACTTCTCCAAACCTAATGCAGAAGATATTACCGATATGGTATATTCCATGATGCACGATTACGCGCCAGACCAATATCCACGCTACAAATAAAATGACAGAGAAAATCACGGAGAAGAAATCGAATTACGATCATCTGGAAAAGATGTCGGTGAACGAATTGTTGACCGCTATCAACCGTGAAGACCAGTCGGTACCGATCACCATTTCACAATCGATCAACAAGATCGAAGAAGCGGTTATCGTCATCACCGAAAAAATGGCGGCTGGCGGTCGTCTTTTTTATCTTGGCGCAGGTACCAGCGGCCGACTTGGCATCGTAGACGCATCCGAATTGCCTCCAACGTATGGCCTTGAGCAGGGACGAGTTATCGGACTGATTGCCGGTGGCGACAGTGCTATTCGAAAAGCTGTTGAATTTGCGGAAGATGACCGTACGCAAGGATGGAAAGATCTTCAGGCATTCGCGGTTTCTAACAAAGACGTGATTTTTGGTATTGCCGCCTCCGGCACCACACCGTATGTAATTGGAGCGCTTGAAGAAGGTAGAAAAAATGGAATAACGACTATTGCCTTGACTTGCAACACGCAGACTTCTTTATCCCGGCAGGCAGATATAGCCCTTGAAATTGTCGTTGGTCCGGAATTTGTGACCGGCAGCACACGCATGAAAGCCGGAACGGCACAAAAGTTAGTACTCAACATGATATCGACGGCCGTTATGATCCGACTTGGCCGCGTAAAAGGTAATAGAATGGTGGACATGCAGCTGACCAACAATAAACTGGTCGATCGCGGCACAAAAATGGTGATGGACGAATTGAAAATTTCAGAAACGGAAGCCGCTGCGCTCCTCCAACTGCACGGCAATGTTCGTAAGGCGGTTGAAGCAGCGAAAGAAAATAAATAATAGCGGCGACTTGTCATGCAGGACCTTGAACCATATTACAACTGGAGAGGATTTTATATTGCTGCGGAAGATGTAC
>CAINVI010000316.1 GCA_903854075.1 Candidatus Pollutiaquabacter sp.
CGTGACTAAAAGTGCGTTTCGGCTCTTCAAACAATTGCCGGGCGGGCGTATCATGCAAGTAAATGCTGTAGGGATTAGGAACTAAAAATTTGACCGAACCCAATGCATTCCACGGACCCGGCGTTTGTCGAATTTCATACTGAAAATTCGCAGGATTTACTTTTTGCCAGCCTATCGACAACGGACTTACCACCGTGGGATTCTTACCTCGAGTCACGACCTCCATATGATTTCTTTCCAGGTAAGCAGGATCGTTCTGAATAGCAGGTATCACCTCATCTCGGGCAATACTATTAGGAACCACCCAATACGGATGTAAGACCAAGGCATTTATTTTTCCGGAAAAGACAACCGTTCGGGAGGTTGACTTTCCGACAACAACCCTTGATCTCCAATCGACATTCCTGTTGTGGTAGGCGATCAATTCATAGGCGGGAATATTAACGACCAGGTAATCTTCATTAGGCTCTTGCGGTAGCCATCGGCAGCGCTCCATATTTACCAGAATTTGTCTGATCCGATTATGCAGCGGTACATTCAATGCAGCAAGCGTCGGACGATCCAGTATTGAAGTGACCGAGAGCCCGTGCCGATGCTGAAAATGTTCAATAGCGCGGATAAATGCAGCAGAATCGCAGTCTAGGGTGTCCTTCAAATCGCCTACTATAAAGAGCCGATGCGACACCAATCGCATTCGCTCCATGAATCCATTTCGATCAGTACTTCCATTCAAAATTCGAAGAGAATCCCACTGATTTTTTTGCTCGAGTTCAACAAGTCTGCGCAACGCCAACTTCAACCGGTTATACAATGGATGTAACGGCTCCTCTTCGGCACATTGCTTTGCAGTACGTAAGCACAACGAATCAATGACTTCATCAACCGATCGACGACCGGTTGGAATATACCACTCCAATTCTCTTCGCTGTTCCGGCGGTAGTCCGCGGAACTTTGCCGAGACATATTGATAGTACGCCGCGGTGAGCTCTACATCTAGCGTTCGTAACCTGGCTTGGTGGCCAGGAACCGCTGAATAGGCCGGCAATGAATCCAATCGCTCGTAAGTAAATGTTGGATTTTCCTGCTTTAGCAGCACTCCCTCTGATTGCGCATTAGCAAGCACATCGACAAAGGCCAATCCATGACTATTAAGCCCCTTAGAATCCAGCCAAGCCGCAGCATAATTTCTACGAGAATAAAACAACCGCACCTGATCAGCAAAACGAACAGGTGTGGGAAGTTGAATCAATGTCGATTCAATCGTCAAACTATCGATCAATAATTCCCGGGCAGAACTATCTTCTACTTGTTCAACCGCATCCGGCTCATGTTTAGTGGAAGATTGACATCCGATCAGCCACCAAGAAAAAAAATAAAAAAGTAAAAACTGTTTCAAAATGACCCGCTTTACAATCGAATTAATTCAAGCCGAGATCACGAAAACCGGTCGTCATCATCGAAATCTCCAAGCCCCTCCTCTGCATCATCATCCTCCAGCTCGTCATCCTCCAATGCCTTAAAATCTGCTTCTCGAATGTTCGCCACCTCTCCTTCTACGATTAGCTTTGCTTCAGGGTGTGTCAGTTTATCAAAAAACTCTTCTTCCCATACCGACAGATCATCGTCCAGTGTATCACTTTCCATGAGTTCTCCCGCCACAAAATAAACGTCATCATACGGCTCTCCTCCTCGCTCGGTAGCATCAAATCCGGAAACACCGATCACTATGGCTTGCGGCGTAAACTCCATGACTGACCCTCGTGTACCTAGACCGTCTTCCCGTGATGCTGTAATTCGCACATGTCCATCGTAATCCACCTTCAGAAAATCGCTTACGACTTGCCGTAACTGATGTAAACACATCACATCCTGGCCTCCTAAACGGTAGATCCGAGCGTTCACCAATAACTTGTTCAGAAAATCGTCTACAAATTCAAGCGCAACACGATCGAAGCCATTTAATCCTCGTTCATCCGCCTGAAAAATATCATCTTCAAAATATGCCATCGTAAATTCAATTAGCGTTCAATATTCATTCTGATTCGTAATTCTTTAGGATAATGATTGTTCAAGCGGCCATTTACCGCCTTTCCCCAACCAAGTATTGCTTGATCATACTGTACAAGCAACCAACCGGATAATTCGCGACTGATTTCGATAGCATCACCACGCAGGTAGCGCAAAGCAGTTGGTTGATCCACTACTATTTTTTCATGGCCGGAAGAAAGACAAACTGACATCGCTGCAGCGTGAGCCGGAATCAGCTCTTTACCTTTAATCGAACCAACTTTACAGCCAGAATACACCACGCGCAGCTGCTGCCGCAGCAACTCCCAAACATTTCGGTGCACGGTTGGGATCGCCCAGATGTCCTCTTTATTGATATGATAATGAAAATCTCCTGAAAGTATATGAGCATACACCTGCGGAGAAATTGTCGATTTATGCGAAACCTCTTTTCGACTTCTTTTCGCAGAACCATACTTGGCATCGCTATTTGTTGATGGCTTACGCAGGGCTGCGATAAAAAAACCTTCGCCGTTAACCCGATGCGGATAAAAGCGCGCCATAGCCTTCGTAGTGACAATGCCTTCACTGCCGGGTACTGACAAGAGTTCCAATCCATATTCGGAGGTGAGATGAGCTATTATCTCTTCATCTTCTTCAGCCGACCAGGTGCATGTACTGTAAATCAATAATCCACCCGGCGCTAATGCTTCTACTGCAACTGCTAAGATCGACCGTTGACGAACCGCGCAGTGATGCACATTATCTAAACTCCATTCGCGAACAGCCACTTCATCCTTTCGAAACATACCCTCACCGCTGCACGGAGCATCCACCAGAATCAGATCGAACATTCCCGACAACGCGGAGAAATCTTCCGGATTATTACGCGTGACAACATTCCCCGGATGGCCCCACTTGATGATATTATCGCATAATACTAGATTTCGTTGTGGAATTATTTCATTACTGACCAGAAGTGCCTGATCCGGCAACAACGACCGAAGATGCGTTGATTTACCGCCGGGGGCGGCACATAAATCAAGGGCCAATGCTGTATTACTTACATCAAGGTGGCTCTCCAGCACCTTTTCGAGAAACATGGAACTGGCTTCCTGAACATAATAAGCGCCTGCATGAAACGTCGGATCAAGCGTAAAGGAAGGACGTTCTCGCAAGTAACGTCCTAAGCGGCACCAGGGTACCGGCGACACATTTTCAAAACAACCCGATGGTTTAAACGGATTTAACCGGACACTAACCGGCGCCGGTTGTTCCAGCGCCATAAAAAAAGCTGCCGCCTCATCCCCTAACTGATGGCTCATACGGGCTACGAAATCGTCCGGCAACTGCATTTCGCAAAGGTAATGAAAGCTATCGATGCTTGCATTGTCGTAATCAGGCAGGAACTCACCGAAAAAGCATAACTAATAGCGGTGATTTTTTACCTTAGCCGACTATGAACTTTCTGCGCAGCATTTCACTGACAACCTGGATAATCATTTCCATGTTGCTGGGCATCGTACTCGGTGGCTGGTATCATGCCAACTGGGCCGACCAAACCACTGCATTTGCCGATAACATGCATTTGCTGAGCGACATCTTCCTGCGATTAATCAAGATGATCGTCGGGCCACTCGTATTCGCGTTGCTATTGACCGGTATTGCCAAAGCGGGCGACTTTAAGACGGTGGGCAGAATCGGACTGAAAACCATGATCTATTTCACCGGAGCAACAATTATCGCTCTCCTGATGGGACTGGTGATAGTAAATATTTTTGAGCCGGGAGCTGCCCTGCAATTGCATGGCTCTGCAACTGCGCCGGTAACACCAAAAGCTTTCCAAGCCCGGGAATTCGTGACTCATATTTTCCCGGAAAGCGTCATCGATTCACTGGCACGAAATCAGATTTTACCGATAATCATATTCGTGCTCTTCTTTGGCGTCGCTACCGCCTCTCTACAAGAGCGCGGAAAAATTGTTGTGGACTTTTTTGATGCCATTGCACACATCATGCTGAAAGTGACCGCCTATGTGATGAACCTTGCACCCCTCGCCGTTTTCGGCGCTACATCAGCAGTCATCGCAGAAAAGGGTCTGGGTATTTTAGGCGGCTATGCACAAATCATACTCTGTTTCTTCGGCGGGCTACTTTTCTTCATATTCATCGTATTGCAGCTGATCTGTATTGTCTTACGGATCCCCTTTTTCAAATTATTGAGTCACGTAAAAGAACCAATGCTGTTAGCCTTTAGTACGGCCAGCAGTGAAGCAGCCATGCCCAAAACAATTCTTGGTCTGGAGCGTTTCGGATGTCCTAATCGTATTGTCAGTTTTGTATTACCGCTCGGCTACTCCTTCAATCTTGACGGCTCCATCATGTACATGACCTTTGCCACCATGTCGATTGCTCAAGCGTATGGCATGGATCTAAGCATTTCTCAACAAATCACCATGATGCTAATCTTACTGGTGACAAGTAAAGGAATGGCCGGAGTACCGAGGGCTTCGCTGGTCGTAATTGCCGGGATGCTTCAGACCTTCAATATTCCGCAAGAAGGCCTTGCCTTGCTACTTGCTGTAGACTGGCTATTGGACATGGGCCGATCCGCAACCAATGTTATGGGAAATGCAGTTGCTACCGCAGTTGTTACCAAGTGGGAAGAAAAGTAAATCGTCCGGTTTTGGAATACATCTATTTCCGACTACCACTTTCGTGGCTTCAAAGATTGATAGATCACGAATTTCTGTTTGATATATAGGCAGAAATCGTATTGAGAAGCGGTCTTGAGATAATATTCCGGCACATTGCAATAATCGATAAACGCATCGAATTCATCATTATCGAGCTGAATGATGTCGTAGGAAACATAGTTCACCAACAACTCTTTCAATAACTGCCTCCGTTTTTCATCGTTGATGCGCTCAGCGTTGTGCCTTTTCAACTGTTCCAACTTACTGAACTCCTGATAGAGAAAGGTTATTGGACTCTGAAATGCGTTGACACCACTCAGCTGAAAATCTCTCTTGCTATAACCCAATCGTTCAATCTCTTTATAAATAGAATTCAACTCACGCGGCGAAAATATGACCACCTCCTTTAAATCCACGTTCAACTTAATCAATGGAACATCGAGGTAATAGGAATTACCGGGCAACGAATCACGTAAACAGAACTTTTTAAATTCGTAACCGGTTGACGCTACCATGAAAGTATCATCGGGCAGCAAGTTGACGGAAAATGTACCGTCAGCCTTACCAAAAATTCCATACGAAGTACGAAGATTGATGATCATCAGATCCTCCAGGCGCTTGTCGGGTTGCAGGCTATTGTAAACCCTTCCGGTTACTGTAATAACCGAATCCTGAGCTTTCACCGCTGTAACCAATACCGCTGTAAAAATCAAAATCAC
>CAINVI010000317.1 GCA_903854075.1 Candidatus Pollutiaquabacter sp.
CTTCTTTTTTATGCCCTCGGATGGGCGAGTTTGTAAACTTCTTTTAATTTTTCAATCGTGTTATGTGTGTACACTTGCGTCGCACTCAGATTGGCATGACCCAACAGCTCTTTCACACTATTAATGTCTGCACCGTTGTTCAGCATATGCGTAGCGAAAGTATGGCGAAGGATGTGAGGACTCCTCTTCTCCAACGTTGTTACCTCTCCCAAGCGATGGTGTACTATTCGGTATACGAATTTGGGATAAAGCGGTTTCCCTTTATCGGTAACAAAAAAGGCCAAAGTATTACCGAATTCTTTAGACCGGAGTTGGGCATAGTGCCTGATCATATCCTTTAACTTCACAGAAAACGGAATAATTCGTTCTTTATTTCGTTTTCCAAGCACTTTTAGCTGAGCAGCATATAAATCAACGTCAACATCCTTGATTCCAATCAATTCAGATAGACGCATTCCGGTCGCATACAACAATTCGAGTAGCAGACGGTCTCGAATGGCTTCAAATCCCTCTCCGAAATCCACCGAACTAAACAACAGTTCCATTTTTTGTTGATCCACAAACACCGGCAATCGCTTGGATGTCTTTGGCGACTGCACCTTCAACATCGGATTGGCGTGAATTTCCTGGCGACGAAGCAAAAACTTATAGTACGTTTTCAGCGAGGTAATCTTACGATTAATGGATCGCGGAGAAACCTCTTTTTCCATCAGCTCTACAATCCAGGAGCGAACCATTCCATGTTGCACTTCTGCTGGATCGGTAGTTTCGTAATTCTTTTCCGCGTAATAAAAGAACTGCTCCAGGTCGTTGCGGTACGCCAGCACCGTGTTAGGCGAAAATCGCTTTTCAAATCGGATATATTGAAGAAAAGTCGGAACTGACATGGGTATAAATAAAAAGAGAGGAGTGCACTTTCGTACACTCCTCTCCGGGCTAGTATTTTTCGTTAACGTTCATCTCACTCTGAGATTATGTTAACGTAAATATAGGCAATCAGGTTGCCAAAACGAATGTTAAAATCAGATAACTTCGGTACGCTGCATCATGTCGCGGTAGCGGGCACGAAGCACTTGCTGACGACGCGTAACTGACTTCTTTTCAAAGGTCTGGCGACGACGCAATTCACGGATTACACCCGTGCGTTCGAATTTCTTCTTGAACTTCTTGAGCGCTTTATCAATCGGCTCATTTTCTTTGATAGGTACAATAATCATGGTCTAGATATCCCTGATGGGACGGCAAAAGTACAATTTTTTCTGATTTTTCCAAAATCACTTCAGAATTTCTCTGGAAATGACCAATTTCTGGATTTCCGAAGTCCCCTCCCCGATCGTACACAGTTTGGAATCCCGGTAGAATTTTTCAGCCGGAAAATCCTTGGTATAGCCGTATCCCCCGAAAATCTGAACGGCATCGGTTGCTACCTGAACACTGACCTCCGAAGCGTAATATTTCGCAAATGCGCTCTCTTTTGTGCATTTTTTGCCGTTATTCTTGAGATAAGCGGCTTGCTGGGTGAGCAATTCCGCGGCTTCAATCTTGGTGGCCATATCGGCCAACTTGAAC
>CAINVI010000318.1 GCA_903854075.1 Candidatus Pollutiaquabacter sp.
CCCTACAAGCACATTATAAGTAACTCCAGGTGATACTGTAATGACCTTGGTGGAAAATTGCCCGCCTGCGCCTCCGCCACCGCCATATTTATTTGATCCGCCTCCTTTTCCACCTGCGCCGCCCCCACCCCAAGCTTGAACGGTCACTTGCGTTACACCCGGAGGCGCTGTCCAGGTGGATGATCCCACCGTGGTAAATGTCTGCGTCTGCCCCCAACTCACCGAGGCAATCAGCATACTGCATAATAACATCAAGATCGGACGTACATCCGAAATGCGGTAGAAAGTTTTCATGAATTCAGGTGTGTGTGTTAGTTCAGAAGGAAATAGAAGTAGAAGTATATTTTTGAAATGGTGAAGAATACATCTTTATATAGGGAAAAATACCGCTAAAACCCTTATTGGCAAAGGCTTTCAGATGGCCTGTGTGTTAATTTTGGCGAATCGAAGTATTTACTTGGTAAGGTTTTTAACACCTCCTTTTTATCAAAAACAACAAAACCGCAACCATTTAAGAACGAAGATGAACTGCACCAAAAAGAGTGCGACGATTCCGACTACTGATGCGACCAATCGGATTTTAGGTGTTGAAAAAAACAATCCCTTGATTGATCAAATTGGTGCTGGCAGCTGCATGGAAAACGATAGGATAACTTTCCTTCCACCAACGCCGTATACGTTGTCTTTAATCGAAAAAAAACGTATTTTTGTACCTCATTTTTTTATCCATCCACTAGAAATGGCTGAAAATCAACAAGATCAGGACGTGGCCGTCCAAGAAGCTATCGGTAAAACCGAAGACTTCATCCAAAACAACCGTAAAAGCCTCGGTATCATCGTGGGCGCACTCGTCCTCGCAGTAGGCGGTTACCTCTTCTACCAGAAAGTATATGTCGCCGGAAAAGAACAGGAAGCACAAACGCTTCTTTTCCACGCCGAACAATATTTCAAAAACGACTCGATCAAACTCGCCATCAACGGCGACGGTAATCATCCCGGCTTCGAAGAGATCGCCAACGACTACAGCGTGAGTCCTTCCGGCAATCTCGCCAAGTACTACCTCGGTATGTCGTACATGAAAGCCAAGCAATACGACATGGCTATCGAAACCCTTAAAGGTTACGAAGCCAACGACGAACTCACGGGTTGTCTGGCACTCGGTGCCATCGGTGATGCCTACATGGAGCAAAACAATTCCGAAGAGGCCATCTCCTACTACCAGAAAGCGGCCAAGGAAAATCCGAACAACTTCTCCACACCGATCATGCTCATGAAGCTCGCCGGTGCCTACGAAGCAAAGGCTGATTTCAAAGAAGCGATCAGTACCTACGAACGTCTGCGTAACGATTATCCGGCATCCACGGAAGCCGCGCAGGCCGATAAGTATATCGCCCGCGCTACCACGCTTGCCGGCGAGTAATCAACTGCCACTCCATTTACCGAATTGATCGGGCTGATTTCATCGATCAGCCCGATTTTTTTACTACCCCAACTGCTCCGCTCTTACTATGGCTTCTTCGCTTAAAAATCTTTCTGATTATAACGCCGATGGTTGTTCTGCCGCCGGTCGTCGCTTTGCTATCGTCGTCTCCGAATGGAATACCGAAGTAACGGAAGCGCTTTATAGCGGCGCCTATGAAACGCTGCTTGCACTGGGCGCTTCTCCGGAAAATATCCACCGGAAAAATGTGCCGGGCAGTTACGAACTCCCGCTAATGGCGAAATGGATGGCCGAATCCCTGCATCCCGATGCTGTCATCTGCATCGGCTGTGTCGTACAGGGGGAAACCCGACATTTTGATTTTATCTGTGACGCCGTATCCCACGGGCTCATGAACCTGAACTTGTCCCACGGGATTCCATTCGTGTTTGGCGTGCTCACACCCGGAAATCAGGAGCAAGCGCTCGCGCGCGCCGGCGGCGTCCACGGCAACAAAGGGATCGAAGCCGCCGTTACCGCTGTTAAAATGATTGCTAACCGTTGAACGCTATTACTGCATCGAAATCAGACGCACCAACGCCGACGTTTCATCATAAACCCGAACGAGGTAATTGCCCGGAGAAAGCTGTAGATCCGAAAGATTCACCGCCACGGAAGTTCCCGCTGCAATGAACATCTGCTCGTCCAGCACAATTTTACCCTGCAGATCCAATAACGTAATTCCGAAAGAAGCGGAAGCACCGGTAGTATTCGCAATGTTTAGCTTGTCCGTCACCGGATTAGGATAAAGTTCGACTCCATTCCCTTCATTCTTTGTTGCCACACCGGTATTTACTGCGAGACCTTCGCGGTACAAGACCTGATTGACAACTCCGTTAGCATTCGCATTCGCTTGCAATAACGGTACTCCTTCTCCGGCACCCAGCCATTTGTATTCGATATTCGTAAACGGCGGCAAGTTCAGCCCGAAACCCAGTGAATCGATATAGACACTGTCACGCTCTGTAATAACAGTTCGTACACGCAACACATTGTGCGTTCCATAAGGAGTGGTCAACGAACCCCAGCCATCCACCTGATTGATGCGAGTACGGTTCACCTTGAAATAGAGTCCTAACGTAGAGGTAAGATCTACTTGATACGAGGAACGTGAGGTATCTATGTCACCATAATCCAGCGGAAATGAATACACGAAGTCTTTCAAATCATACGTGAACGGCGCCGGTAACCCGGCAATCGTCGCCCCGAAACCTACTTGTGAAAATCCACTCGTTCCGTTGTAGTAAAAATTATAGACATCATTCACCGCAACCGTACCCAAATTGAAATCAGCACCGCCGCTTGCCATGTTAGCCCGATTAGGATTAAAGTTGACGTTGGCGAAAACCACATTAAAGACAATGCTGGTTGCCGACACACTTAGAAACGTATCGACACGCTGTGATTGCGATGTCAATGTAGAGAAATCCCAGGTATAATTCGGTCCGGTAAGCGTATAGTCTGCTCCTGCCAGCGGATTAGCCACACTCAAACGGAAAGTATCGCCGGCCGACGGCAAATCGGATGTACCAATCGTCAGCTGAGCAACAGCCGTAGAAATAAAACTTGAAAATAAGGCAACAACGAGAAATATCCTTTTCATAGCAACATAGGTTTGTCACCGACAAGGTAATAAAAAGCAAGAAAGCTGAAAAAATGGTATGGCCGTAGGATCAGAATTCTACGATAAATCCGAACGTAGGAATCACCGAACCGGATTGATTGGCAATATACAGCGGCAAATAGCTGCCCGGAAAGTCAGGATCAAGGATTGGCGCTCCGGAAGCATCGCGCTGCACACTGAGAAAAGGCGGCAGTTGTGTTTTAGCATTCAAGAGGTTCTGTATATCGAGATACAGATTCAAACTCCACTTCGCAAAGAAATATTTTTTATCCACCCGCACATCGAGTTGACGAAATGCACCGGTCAGCTGCGAGTTGAGTTGTGATTTGTCCGGTATCCCCTGCCCGGTCACATCCCAATTTGCAGCGATCATAGAAGCCGGAACATTATACGGCGTGTACGGCTGACCGCTATTGTACCGTAATCGTGCACCAAGC
>CAINVI010000319.1 GCA_903854075.1 Candidatus Pollutiaquabacter sp.
AATGTAGCACACATCGACATCACCAATACGCAGGTGATGAAAATGCTCCGCGGTAAAGGAGGCACGAAAGTCAAGGTGAAGATATTTCGTCGTTCAGCCGGTAAAACGTTGGACTATACCATTGTTCGCGGACAAATTCCGATTCACAGCGTAGATGTTGGTTATATGCTAACCGCAAAGACCGGGTACATAAAAGTTTCACATTTCGGTGAGCAAACCCACCGCGAGTATGTCGAAGCGTTTTCTGCACTGAAAGAAAAAGGAATGCAGTTTCTGGTGCTTGATCTGCGCGGCAATCCGGGTGGTTATTTAAAGACCGCCATCGATCTGGCCGACGAATTTTTGCCCGTCAACAAACTGATCGTTTACACGGAAGGCCGTTCTCGTCCGCGCGAATCTTTCTACGCAACCTCTTCCGGACTTTTTGAGCAGGGTAAACTAGTCGTACTTGTAGATGAAGGAAGTGCCAGTGCCAGCGAGATTGTCTCCGGAGCCTTGCAAGACTGGGATCGCGCAACCATTATGGGTCGTCGTTCATTCGGAAAAGGATTGGTGCAGGAACAAAGCGAATTTTCCGACGGATCCGCTATTCGTCTGACGGTAGCACGTTATTTTACACCGACCGGACGTTGTATTCAAAAGCCTTATGGTCAGGAAGGATCCGACTATGAAACCGAGCTGTATGAACGCATCAAGCGCGGTGAATTGGTAACCTCTGACAGTATTCATTTTTCCGATTCACTCCGGTACAAAACGCCTGGCGGAAAGATAGTTTATGGCGGCGGCGGAATCATGCCCGATGTGTTTATACCGATTGATACCAATGGCACATCCGGTTTTTATACGGAAGTGAATAGCGCCGGGCTAATTCTTCAATTCGCCTACGATTATCTGGATCAGCATCGGGTGGCCTTTGAAAAATATGCTTCTTTTGCAGCGTTCAATAGCAGTTTCCGGGTCGATAAAAAAATCTATAATGAATTCGTCGATTATGCAGTAAAGAACGAAGTACAGCGCGACAATTATGGCGTTGAACAGTCGTATGGGATTATCAGTGTGCAATTGAAAGCGCTCATTGCCCGTCAGCTGTGGAAAAACGAAGGGTTTTATCCCGTTATGCATCAGCTGGATCCAGCCTTGAAGAAGGCTGTCGGAGAGCTCGAAAGTTCAGCCCTCGCTGCAGGTGTCCGGCAGTAAAATTTACCGTAACTTTGTAACGTAGTCATTCATCCTCACAGCACTTAAAATAAAATTCAACATGTCCTTCGAATTACCCAAACTTCCTTACGATTTCAATGCATTAGAACCTCATATCGATGCGCGTACCATGGAAATCCATCATGGGAAACATCATCAGGCGTATGTCACTAACCTGAATAATGCCATCGCCGGAACGGATGCTGAGCATCTTTCTATTGAGGAAATTTGTCGTACTATTTCCAAGTATCCTGTTGCCGTGCGTAATAATGGCGGCGGCCATTACAATCACGACTTGTTTTGGAAGATCATGAAAGCCGGTGGCGGCGGTGTTCCGTCCGGTCCGTTGGCGGATGCCATCAATTCGACGTTCGGTAATTTCGATGATTTCAAAACCAAATTCGCAACAGCCGGAGCTACTCGCTTTGGCAGCGGCTGGTCGTGGTTATTGGTTACTGCCGACAAAAAACTGTCCGTGACATCCACTCCCAATCAGGATAATCCGTTGATGGATATCGCTGAAGTGAAGGGCACTCCAATCATGGGACTTGATGTTTGGGAACATGCCTATTATTTGCATTACCAGAATCGCCGTCCGGACTATATCGCAGCATGGTGGAACGTGGTCAATTGGGAAGAAATTTCCGCCCGCTTCCAGCAAGCCATGAAATAAACACATCATTTGCTTTCTGAAAAGGCCGTCCGCTGTCGACGGCCTTTTTTTATAACCGGTTTTTCCGGCGGCGTAAGTTTTGCGCTTTTGGCTTACATTTAGCGAATATTTCATGCCCCGCCGATTCTCTATATGTCAGCAGTAACCAACAGTTCGGAATCTAACTTGTCCAGCGGTGTTCCGTATGACCTGCGTGTGTTCAATTTTGCCCTGGTGATACCAATGGCTAATGAGGAGCCGGATTTTTCGCCGTTCATTCTTGCGCTTCGACAAATGCTCGACTATCTGGGATGTGGCACAGTATATTTTGTAGTGGATGGGGTTTCTAAAGACCGAACCCTAGCGCTCTGCGAAGCGCTCTCTGCGGAGGATGAGCGCTTTAAAACCGTATGGGCGCCGGAAAACAGAAATGTAGTTGACGCATACCTGCGCGGTTATCGAGAAGCGGTAGCGCATCATGATTTTATCATTGAAATGGATGCCGGACTTTCGCATGACCCGCGTGCCATTCCTATGTTTCTGCGCGTGCTTAATGAAGGTAATGAGTGCGCTTTCGGCAGCCGGTTCATCAACGGCGGTTCCATCTGGCGTTCGTCGTTCAAACGAACCTTTCTATCACGGACAGGGACCATCTTGTCGAACGTTTTACTTGGAACATCCATGAAAGACATGACCTCCGGGTTTCAGGGATTTCATCGTTCCGTGGTGGAGCAGTTTTTGAACTATCCGCTATTGTCAAAAGCACATTTCTATCAGACAGAGCTACGGTATTTGTTACGTCATAAGCGATATATCGAAGTCCCGATTCATTATCGAGCTCCGTCACCCAGTGTTTCTCCGAAAGCGATCCGGAATTCGATGGCTGTATTATGGTATTATTTTTTGCAACGACTGAAAGGCTCGTCGCGCATTATTGACTGATATGCATACTTCTACCGCGCTGGTTATCACTTCTATCGCCGGATCCGAGCATCCGGTGCTTAACGATTACGCCGTAAAATGCCGCCAGCAAGGCATTCCGTTTTATGTAATGGGCGACCGTATATCTCCGGATAATTTTCAATTGGACGGCTGTGAATTCTATTCGCTACAACGCCAGCGTGAAACCGGGTTCCGTCTGGTGAATGAACTGCCGGAACGTCATTACGGTCGAAAGAACATTGGTTACCTGTTAGCTATACAAAACGGGGCGCGTATAATTATTGAAACAGACGACGATAATTATGCTCGCGAAGATTTCTGGCATTCTCGTCAGCGCACTATCCAAGCGCATCGGTTGGATGCTGCGGGCTGGGTGAATGTGTATGCGCATTTTACCAACGCAAACATATGGCCACGGGGTTTCGCGCTGGAGCATTTGCAGGATCATGTCCGGCCGCTGCAAGAATTTCCAATTGGAGAAATCGATGCTCCGATACAACAGGGATTGGCGGATGAAAATCCGGATGTGGACGCGATCTATCGTCTTACCTTACCGTTACCGCTAAGCTTCGACAGAACCGCAAGTGTCGCATTGGGAAAGGGAACCTGGTGTCCGTTCAATAGCCAGAATACCACCTGGTTCGAAGACGCATTCCCGTTGTTGTACCTTCCGTCCCATTGCAGTTTCCGTATGACGGATATCTGGCGCAGTTTTGTGGCACAACGAATTGCATGGGAAAACAACTGGCATATTTGGTTTCATCCAGCAACAGTTTACCAGGAAAGGAACATGCATAATCTTATGCGTGATTTTGCGGACGAGATTTCAGGTTATCTCAACAATAAAAAGATTGCCGATACGCTTGCCGGGTTACCGTTACAACCTGGAAAAGTCCATCTGGGCGACAATTTGTTGCGCTGTTATGAGGCATTAGTGGGTCTGGGACTGGTTGGAGAGAAAGAACTGGCGCTCGTTGAGGCCTGGAATGCGGATTTGACCGAACTTGGTAACCGGTAAATCCGGTGTGCGCTGTTCATTTTAGTTGTTTAAAATTTTCTGTAGTGCCTTACGTTGATTGGAGGGTAAATCGGAATTTAGAGTTGCCTTTTACATGCCACTTCACCGCACCACACGATTGTTATTGATCATTCCGGCCATCCTGCTGGCGATCTTTCTATCGCTGGCAGTACTGATCAGTGTGTTTTATGAGCAAGAAGTAAAGCAGTTGATGGTAACACAGCTGAATAAGCACTTGCGTGCTGAAATCAAAGTTGATGATTTTGATTTTTCCATACTTCGACATTTTCCTTTCGCGGCATTTCGAATGTCGAATGTGCTGGTCAAAGAATCCGGTGATCCGGTTAAAGCAGATACGTTACTGTTCGCAGAACGCATAGAACTGTTGTTCAACCTCACCGGTTTGCTAGAACAGGATTTTACAGTACGCAGGATTGTTATTGCTGATGGTCTGTCGCACATCCGTATCGATAAAGACGGCCGTCCGAATTATGAGATCTGGGATTCCGATTCAACAGGCGGGTCCACCGATATCGATCTTTCCAAGGTGCAGCTGAAACAGATGACGGTAACATATACCGACTATAAGAATGATCAGCAGTATGCTTTCCGGTTGGATCAATTGGAATTTTCTGGACAGTTCAGTGACAAGGTATATACCATGAAAGCCTCCGGTAATATGCTCGTAAAGGAGTTAATCGCCGGTGATGTCAACTGGATCAAATCCAAGAAAGCAGCCATAGTAGCTTCGCTGGCAGTAAATACTGATTCTGGAAGTTATCGTTTTGAGGACTGCCGTATTCAATTGGCAGACGTGAAATTTTTAGTTTCCGGAGCGGTACATACAGCCAACGACACAAGGCTTGATCTTAAGATAGCAGCTGACGAAGCGGATCTTCGTTCTTTCATCAGTTTATTGCCCGAACAATATGTTTCGTATTTCAGGAATTTCGAATCTTCCGGTCGGTTTGTATTTACCGCAGCGATTAATGGAGAAAGCAGTGCGAAGAAATCACCGGACGTAAAGGCGGACTTTTCCATTCGAAAAGGCAAGCTCATCCCTTCGGGCAGCGATGTTCCGTTGCAGGATATCGAGCTGTCCGGATCTTTGAACAGTGCTTCTCTCGGCGGCAAAGGAATACTTTCTGTTCCTTCGCTCAGCGCACGGCTCGGAGCCAACGTCATCCATGCACGGCTCACCCTGGAAGATCTTTCGCAACCGTTTCTCTCGTTGAAGGCCGCAACCCGCGTAGAACTGTCCGCACTTCGTAACTTTCTTACACTGGATACGCTGACAGCACTTTCCGGTTCAGCCGAGCTGAACGTGAACTTTGCGGGAAAAGTAAAAGACCTGCCACGCGTGAATGCCGGTAATTTATACAGTGTACAGTCGTCCGGAACGATCGCACTGAAAGACGTATCGTTGTCGTTGCGGAATAATCCGTTGTCATTTACAGGATTCAGTGGTCAGCTCGAGCTGAACAATGACGATATCATCGTACATGATTTCCATGGAAAAATATCTTCCAGCGATTTTCGATTGCAAGGTCGCTTTGTGAACTTCATCACCTTCCTGCTCATTCCGGGACAATCGGCGGAAATGAATGCATCGCTGACTGCGCAACGGATCAATCTGGATGAGCTGCTGCTGAATAGCGTCACTACAACTAAGTCGGATACGGCGTACAAATTACGCGTAAATCCACGGCTGGTCAGTAACCTGGACGTACGCGTGGAAGACTTGCAGTTTCGTCGATTTCGTGCTGCCAATATCGCTGGCCGGATTCGTCTGGAGAACCAGGTGATCACTGGTAATGATATACGCTTCAACGCGATGCAAGGCAGTGTGCAGCTGGATGGAAGTATGAATGTATCCCGCAAAGACAGTGTGCTGATGAGTTGCACGGCACAATTGAACAAGCTCGACATTCGTCAGTTGTTCTATGAATTTGAAAATTTCGATCAGGATGTGATGACCGACCGAAACGTTCGTGGCCGTATTACCGCTGCGGTTCAATTTCGTTCTTCCTGGACAACCGATCTGACAATCGATGCATCGCGTGTGAAAGCGGTAGGTGATATCACCATTGACAATGGCGAGTTGAATGATTTTGGCCCCATTATGGAATTGTCGAAATATCTTAAGGTGAAAGATCTCCGCAATATTCGGTTTTCTACTTTGAAGAATACCGTTTCCATCAGCGATCGAAAGATTCATATTCCTTCCATGGAGATCAAATCGAGCGCTATGGACCTTAGCGGAAGCGGCATACACGATTTTGATAATAATATAGATTATAAAATCCGATTACTGCTCTCGGATGTCTTAGGAAAAAATTTGAAATCAGCCAATTCCGAATTCGGGGAAAT
>CAINVI010000320.1 GCA_903854075.1 Candidatus Pollutiaquabacter sp.
GCTTTACCGATTCGCTGAGCGGCTCATCACCGGTCTTATCGCCCTGCACAATTTCTCCAGCCAGCTTATTGACCGCGATGAGGTGATTATCCTCGAACAGTATGCGATCTGCTAACATAAACTGAGTTTGCAACAACAATTATTGCTTGTCGAGGTACGACTTCTTCACCTCGTCATAAGAGGGAAAATCATGGTGATGCCACATGGCCGTTACAACACCTTTCTTGAGCAACATAAGTCCTGGATTGGAACGGATCATTGTCTTCAACGTAGTACCATCGGTGAAATAAAAGTCATGTTTCGTGCCGTTTGCAGCTTTGAATTTCTCGACATCCGAAGGACCTGAAGCCGTCATCCCGATGAACTCGATACCGTCGCGCTGAGCCAACGCCACAAAATCATTCACCTGGCCTTGAACAGACAAATCGGCGTGCGACAAATCATAGGCAACAAGTAAAAAGACGCGATCCATGTTAAGGACATCTTCCGTAACATCCGTACCATCGACAGTGGTAATGGTAAAATCATGGATTGGCGGCTTGTCTCCCTGGCGAATGAGTTTATCCTTACGATCTACAAACGTATACGTACTGTCAATCGTACTGATCTGCTCCATAGTAAGTTCCATCTCCTTGCCATCTTTCTTATAGATGAAAATCATCGCCACGCTATCCGTTTTGGCACCAGGAGGCAACAGCATTCCTTCTGGAATACTTTTACCGACGGCGTAAGGACGAAAATCAATGACAGGTAAATGCCACAAACAATGCATGGAAAATAGGAAGGACGCGAGAAAACCGAGATAAGCCAAGACCGTAGCCGTACGATCGCTGAACAGCGGCTTGATCTCATTGCGCTTTATGAAAATGAACAGGATCAGTACCAGCAAGACGACATCCTTCATAAAGGACTGGAAAGGCTCCAGGTGTAAAAAGTCACCAAAACAACCACAATCTTTCACCACATCGAATTTCCAGGACCAAAAAGTCAGGAACGTAAAGAACACAATCATCAGCAACATCGACCAGGCCGTAAAGCGCATCTTGGCACCCAGCAACAATGCGACGCCAAGACCGATTTCAAAGGCGCAGATGCCAATGGCCATCCACAGGGAGATAGCACTCATCCAAGGTGTACCGAATACCTGGAAATACTCATCCAGCTTGTAGGAGAAACCAAGTGGATCGTTGGCTTTGATGAAACCGGAGAAAATAAACAAGGCGCCGACCAGGAGTCGGGAGATTTGCGCGATGATTCTCATAAGGGTAGAAATAGAATGGTAGTGATTTACTGTTCCGAGAGTTTAATTAACGCAAAGACAGCATAATTGATAATGTCGTAATAATTTGCCCCAACACCTTCACTGATCAGCGTTTGACCGCGGTTGTCTTCGATTTGCTTGATGCGTAACAGTTTCATCAGAATAAGATCAGTCATGGAACTGGTACGCATGCCGCGCCAAGCCTCGCCGTAATCGTGATTCTTATTCTCCATCAAACGCTTCGATTCATGGATATGTAAATCAAAATGACGAATCACGTCAATCTCCTGCATTTCTAATTGGGAATCATTTCCCATTTCGAGTTGAATAAGGGCGATGACAGCATAGTTGATAATACCGATGAATTCGGACTCCACGCCTTCGTCGACTTTCTGGCTGCCCTTCTCTTCAATACTTCGGATACGCTGCGCTTTTATGAAAATCTGATCCGTGATGGAACTGACACGCAAGATGCGCCAGGCCGTCCCGTAGTCTTTCATCTTCTTCAGAAAGATATCTTTGCAACGTTCAATCTGACGGTCGTAGGCGACCGACGTGGGCAGTTCGGCAGAAGTCATAGCGGCTAGCTGTTCCGCCAAGGTAGCGGAGTCGGGTGGATTTTCGGTGAAGGTCGAAGACAACATCTGACTATTAATCAGTTGGAATTTAATAGCTTGGCCTATCGTAAGGCGGTTCGAAGATACGCAGAAAATGATGAAAAAACTCGTAAAAACAGGCGGAATGCTGTTGGATTTATCAACACCGGCCGTGATGGGCATTCTCAATGTAACACCGGACTCGTTTTTTGACGGCGGATCATTCGCCGGCGAGAAACCTGCACTGGAACATGTCGGTCAAATGCTGTCAGCAGGGGCAACGATCATTGACATCGGCGCTCAATCTACACGTCCCGGAGCGACACCAGTTGATGCCGAAACAGAATGGCAGCGATTAAACACCATCCTTCGTGCCATTAAAAAAGAATTCCCTGGCGCACTATTATCGATTGATACCTTCCATGCGGCAGTGGCTGAACGCGCCGTCAACGAAGGATGCGCCATTGTGAACGACATTTCCGGAGGCACCATGGATTCGACGATGTTCGAAACGGTTGCACGTCTGAAGGTGCCCTACATCTTAATGCACATTCAAGGAACGCCACAAACGATGCAACAACAACCGACCTACGAAAATGTCGTGACTGAAGTTTACCGGCACTTACACGAGCGGATCCGGGAATTACGGCTTATGGGCGTTGACGATGTAATCGCCGACCCAGGATTCGGTTTCGGGAAGACGGTAGCACAAAATTATCAGCTGTTGCATCAATTACCTTTTCTCTGCACGCTGGATGTGCCGCTACTCGTCGGACTTTCGCGGAAATCGATGATCAACAAAATCCTAAACTGTACAGCGGAAAATGCGCTGAACGGCACAACCGTACTGAATACCCTCGCACTGACAGGAGGCGCCTCCCTGCTCCGCGTACACGATGTAAAACAAGCCGTAGAAGCCGTTCAATTGGTCAAGGCGTTTGAAAGTGCTGCTCAAAAGTAAAATCGGGCGTGCTTAAAAATCAAAATTAATTACACATCTTAGCAGTACAAGATGGACATCTTCCACATCGGCTTCCTCAGCGTTCGACTGATAGACGTGATTGACATATTGATTGTCACGTTTCTGCTTTACCGCTTATATCATCTTTTACGCGGAGGGGTGGCGATCAATATTTTCATCGGATTACTCACGGTCTACGCACTGTACTGGATCTGCGTAAAGATTCTGCACATGGAATTGCTCGGA
>CAINVI010000321.1 GCA_903854075.1 Candidatus Pollutiaquabacter sp.
CGGCGGATCAAAAAAAGAAACAGGCTGTTGTTCCTTGGATTCCATCAACGATGCGCGAAGTATTGCGGTGGATAAAGGCTTTCCACATTATATTTTAGATATACGGGAGGAATTCGGTGGTCATGTCATCAATAACTTTATCGATGAATACATGGCTGGTCGCACTCCCAATCCCTGCGTGAAATGTAACACGCACATCAAGTGGGAGGCATTGTTGAAACGGGCTGATATGCTCGATTGCGAATTCATCGCTACCGGTCATTATGCCAACGTCCGTGAAGTGAACGGTCGCTTCGTGATCAGCAAAGGGAAAGACGATTGGAAGGATCAGAGTTATGTGCTTTGGGGTGTTACTCAGGAGTGTTTGTCACGCACCATGTTCCCGGTGGGCGGATTTCATAAAGCAGAAATCAGGGATATGGCGGCGAAGATGGGTTTCCATGAATTGGCTAACAAGCCGGAGAGTTACGAGATCTGCTTCATCCCGGATAATGATTACCGCTCCTTCTTACGCCGTCAACGAGGCGACCTGGTCGAACAGCTGGCCGGCGGTAATTTTGTCGACAAAAAAGGAAAAGTGCTGGGAAAGCATAAAGGCTATCCATTCTACACAATAGGTCAACGAAAAGGCCTTGAAATCGCTCTAGGAGAGCCTGTATATGTTGTTGATATACAGCCTAAAACAAATACTGTAGTATTAGGTACTTCCGATGATTTACAGTCCCAGGATATGTGGGTGGAGAAGGTGAATCTTATTAAATATGCCGCCCTGGAAGAGCCGACGGAGGCTGTGACCCGCATTCGGTATAAAGACAAAGGAACTTCCGGAATTATTCGTTCGGTGGGTGAAAATGTCAAAGTCACCTTCCATGCGCCGGTCTCTGCGGTCACTCCCGGACAAAGTGCGGTATTCTACGAGAACGATGACGTAATTGGTGGAGGTTTTATTTCCAAAGACCCTTTAGGTTGAACTAAACTGAAACAAAAAAAGGCATCCAACTACGGATGCCTTTTTTGTTGTAATTACTCTGGCGATTAGTAGTAGCGAAGTCGGATTACGTCGGCCAGGTATTTGGCGTAACGGATTACCTGACGGCTGTAACCGTATTCGTTATCGTACCAAACATAAAGCACCACGCTGTGGTTGTCTTTGGAGACAATCGTTGCCTGACTGTCAAAGATGGAGGCGCATGGATTTCCAACCAGATCGGTTGATACCAGTTCGTTCGACACAGCAAATTGAATCTGCTCGACCAGTTCGCCTTGCAGCGCAGCTGTTCGCATCGACTCGTTGATGGATTCCTTGGTAGTAGACTTCTTCAATGTGAGATTCAAAATCGCCAGGGAAACGTCCGGAGTAGGAACCCGTACCGCATTACCGGTGAGTTTGCCCGCAAGGTGAGGAAGTACTTTCGCTACAGCTTTATCAGCGCCGGTTTCCGTGATCACCATGTTCAATGCAGCAGAGCGTCCGCGACGGTACTTTTTGTGATAATTGTCGAGCAGGTTCTGGTCGTTGGTGTAGGAGTGGATCGTTTCGATATGTCCTTTGTCGATGCCGAAAGCCTGATCAATAACGGATAAAACCGGTACAATGGCGTTGGTCGTACACGAAGCGGCAGAGAATATGGTCTCGTTGTGATGGTCGAACGCTCCCTGGTTGACACCGTACACGATATTCGGAACGTCGCCTTTACCCGGAGCGGTCAGCAATACCTTGCTCACGCCTTTTGATTTTAGGTGTTTGCTCAGTCCTTCACGGTCGCGGGCAATTCCCGTATTATCGATCACCAAAGCATCATTGATGCCGTACTGCGTATAGTCGATGGCAGACGGGTCGCTGGCTGCAATCATGCGCACGGTATGACCATTCACGATTAACGCATCATTGGCAGGATCCTCGATAACGGTTCCCGGAAATGCGCTATGGACGGAGTCGTTGCGGAGGAGATCGGCACGTTTTGCTAATTCTTCAGCTCCGCCGGAACGGGTCACTACCGCACGTAAGCGAAGCTGTTCTCCTTTACCGGCCTGCGATATCAATTCACGCGCGAGCAAACGACCGATCCGACCGAATCCGTAGAGAACCACATCGCGCGGAATGATACTGCGTTTTTCTTTTCCGTTAAACCCGTTCAGTTTGTCGGCAACAAAGTCGGTCAATGATTTATAATTATTCTTCTCGGCAATCCATTCAAAGTTCAACCGTCCGATATCAATGCGGGAAGGAGCAAGGTCCAGTTTCATCATCTCCTCCGCCAGTGCCAGCGTATCCATGATACTGATTGGCTTCTTCACAAATTCTTTGGCGTATTGGTGGAGATGTAAAATTTCGCTGGCGCTGCGGTCCACCAATTGGTTGCGGAACAACACGATCTCGACAGAGCGGTCGAACCAAAGTGTTCCCGTAATGTGGATGAGCTTGATGGCGGCTTTTTCGAACTCGATCCAGCTGGCGAGTTCGTGTTCGTACTTGTCTTTAGGGCTTTCTTTTGTAGTTTCCATGGACATGTTGAAAGGAATGTTTGGTAAGGTTGGGTTATTAAAAAAGAACAGCTTTCACGTTGAATGAAAGCTGTTCGAATTTGCAGCTGTTTGTAGCGCCTGTTAGCCCAAGTAAGCTTTTAACAGACGGCTACGTGACTTGTGGCGCAACCGGCGGATGGCTTTCTCCTTGATCTGGCGAACACGTTCGCGAGTCAGGTCGAATTGAGCGCCGATTTCTTCCAGCGTCAAGCCGTGAGGCATACCAATACCGAAGAATAAGCGGATTACTTCGCGTTCGCGTTCGGTCAGAGTGCTCAGGGAACGATCAATCTCTTTTTGCAGCGATTCGTTCATCAGCATGCTGTCGGCCCGCGGTGAATCCTGGTTTTCGATGACATCGATCAGGGAATTGTCTTCACCTTGAACAAATGGTGCATCCATGGAAACGTGCTTTCCGCTGACACGCATCGTGTCAGAAATTTTCTCCGTTGGAATATCCAATACTTTCGCCAATTCTTCCGGAGAAGGTTCACGTTCGTATTCCTGTTCCAGTTTGGAGTAGGCTTTTGCTATCTTATTGAGCGACCCCACCTGATTAAGCGGAAGTCGAACGATACGGGATTGTTCTGCCAGCGCCTGAAGAATCGACTGACGGATCCACCATACCGCATAGGAGATGAATTTAAAACCACGGGTTTCGTCGAAACGCTTGGCGGCCTTGATAAGTCCGAGGTTACCTTCGTTGATCAAGTCCGGAAGACTGAGACCCTGGTTCTGGTATTGCTTGGATACCGATACCACGAAACGGAGGTTCGCCTTAGTTAAACGGTCCAGCGCGTTTTGATCACCCTGTTTGATCAGGCGGGCGAGGCGAACTTCCTCTTCCGCAGTAATCAATTCTTCGCGACCAATCTCCTGAAGATATTTCTCCAGCGACTGGCTTTCGCGGTTGGTGATGGATTTGGTTATTTTAAGCTGACGCATAGTTCAGGTTGATGAGAGGAAATTGTGCGAAAAACGAGCTGAATTCTCAACTCTATTGCCTTGCAAAGATACGCTTTTGGGCAAGGCCAAGCAAGGTCTTGTCAAGCCCGGGTGCATAACTTCCTGTGATTGTTAATAACTATAAACATTCGTTTTTGGTCGTTTTTCAAAGAGTTATAAGCCAAAACCGTAATAGGCGCGGAGTCCGTTCGGGTAAATTCCTTCCAATAATACCCCGCCTTGCTTGGTTTTTAAGGCATTGGAAAGATCCTCTGTGCTCACCACCGGTTTTTTGTCGATGGAGGTAATGATAAACCCTTCCCGAACCCCCGAACTTAGCAGTTTTCCGGAGGTCAATTTGGTCACTTTAACCCCTCCCGAAAGTCCAAGCCGCTGTTTCTCCTCCGTACCGGCGTCAATGAAGGTTGCTCCCAGCAGGTTCAGCGGGCCATCGTTTTGCACCAGGGTTGTTTCACCTTCACGGTTTCGAAGGGTCAACGTAAAGGGTTTTTCCTTTCCGTTCCGTATAACTGTCAGGTTGACCTTATCGCCCGGACGAAATCGTCCGATTTGTTCCTGCAATTGTGGTGTGGAGTTAATCGCGACATCCCCGACGCGGACTATAATGTCGCCTTCTGTAATCCCTGCGTTAGCTGCTGCGCCGCCGTCGGTCAGACCGGATACATACACGCCCTGTGTAACTTTTAGTCCTTTTTCTTCAGCCAGCTTTGCATCAAGGTCTCGAATACTGACACCTATGAAGGCGCGTTGAACGTTGCCGAATTCGGCCAGGTCGTCGATCACTTTACGAACCAGATTCGAAGGAATGGCGAAAGAATAACCGGTGTAAGAGCCGGTATTGGAGGCAATGGCCGAGTTAATACCGATAAGTTCTCCGCGCGTATTTACGAGGGCGCCTCCGCTGTTACCCGGGTTTACAGCAGCATCGGTTTGAATGAACGATTCAATTTTGAATTGATCCGGCAGAATGCCGATGTTCCTTCCTTTCGCGCTAACAATACCAGCAGTAACTGTTGATGTCAGGTTGAACGGGTTTCCTACTGCCAATACCCATTCACCGACTTTCAGTTCATCGGAATTGCCGTAGGGAATAAAGGGAAGTTTGTTTTCTTCAATCTTCAGAAGGGCTAAATCCGTGCTGGGATCGGTTCCGATTACGCGCGCCTGAAAGCTTCGGTTGTCGTTCAAGGTGACTTCCACTTTTTCCGCATTTTCTACTACATGGTTGTTGGTAATGATAAAGCCGTCTTCCGTAATGATGACTCCTGATCCGCTGGATTCCTGCTGCTGCGGTTGCGCGGGTCGTCCCCAGAAACTGAAAGGATCAAAGGGATTCATGCGACCGGTATAGTAGGTTTTGACGTGCACGACGCCGTGTACCGTCTGCTCGGCGGCATAGGTAAAATCAGGATAACCGGTGTTTGGCACATGACCGGCGTTCAACGTACGGGAAACAGGCATGGAGGCCTGCTGTGCAGCGGAAATAGAACGAGAAGGCTCCGTTTGTTCAAAAACGAATGCTCCGGCAAAGCCACCAAGGAGAGCGAAGATTAACAGACTCAAGGTTCTTTTCATGGACTACTTTTTTAGTGGATTATTGTCAATTATTGTGCCACCGAAAGTGCTGACACGGGAATGAACTCAACATGAATATACCGGTTAAGATTGGTTAGCGAAGGGTTAATGTTTGTTAAGAGGCAACTGACAGTTCGTCAAGAATTGGCAGCGCAGTGCACGAATTGTCAGTAGCGGGATGTTGACTACTTATAGACTTTGCTGCAGCGCGGAGGTTGATTTTTGGACTACCTTTCGGCTGTTTCTATGGCCAAGTTTTCCGACAAAGAAGTCTTGCAAGGGTTGAAGAACGGATCTACCGAGGTTTTGTTGTATCTCACCAAACGATTCTATCAATCCTCCCGGCGCTGGTTGCGAACCAAAGGGATTCGCGATACCGATACGCCCGGACTTTTTACCGATGCGATTATTCGCATGATGCGTGATGTGCAACGAAAAAGTGTTCCGAATCAGGTTCAGCCCGGAGCCTATTTATTTGATGTGCTCAAGGCGCAACTTAAGGACCACAAACTGATGCGTGCTGCCAGCGAGTTGGAGCAGCACCAGGAACTACAACAGCAGCGTGTTGCGGCTTGCTTTTCCATCCTGGACGAAGCCAGTAGACAGCTATTATCGGCATATTATGCTGATCGTATGAATTTTGAGGAAATCGCTGCGCGATTTGACTACAGCAATCCGGTAATCGCTGAGTTTGAAGTAAACAAAGCTATGCGCCAGTTGGAAACGCTCGTAAAAGCCCGACTGACAATATCATGATGGAACAGCAGCAGCACGATAAAGAAGACCGTTTGATCGATCGCTACCTCGACGGATCGTTGACCGGAGTCGAGCGACAGGAGTTCATCGATCGTATGGATGCAGAGGTTGCTTTTCGGGAGGCTGTTGCATTCCGAAATCTGCTTACAGATGGAATCCGGTTAGCCGCCGATGAGGAAATCAAAGCGGAGGTTATCGAATCCATTAATTACCATAAACCGAGGCTGCCGTTCGGTCTGCGTATGTTGTTGGTTTTTCTGGGCATACTTGCGGGTGGAATTTTGCTTTTCAATTATGTTGGCAATGATCGTGTGATCAGAAAGCCGGTGATCACGTTCAAGTGGTTCACCGGAAAAAAGGAAAAACGTACTGACGATAAAGACCAACGCAAGAACGAAGCCCGAACGCCCGTGCTTGTTGCAGAAGATTCTAGCCAAAGCGGCGCTAACCCGGGTATGGATTCCGCGACAGCCTCTTCCGAACAAACGGGCGATTCAATTTTCAGTGATGGAGCCCTTATGGCCGGTGAAAGTGAAATCGTAGTACGAAAAGACCAGTTGATCTTTTCTGCCACACTGACGCCTAAATTGGTTTCTCGTGCCGGCGAAGTGAAATCTGCTGCAGCAGGATCGTTAGCGGAGGAGACTGCAAGAAAGCTCAATCCTCCCGCCGATTTACCCGAAGCGGAGATGACTACTTCCTACGACGTGGAATGTTGGATCTCCCCGGTTAATTATCATGGCTTCCGGATGGTGCTGAATAAGATCCAGCTGTACGGCTTGGAGCAACCGGAAAAAATAAAGTTATTTAAATCCGATAAGCGTTTATTTCTACGCTGTGGAAATGAATTGTACGAGATAATGACCACCGATCAGTTTCAGCCCTACCGGTTGGTACGGGATGTGGAATTGCTTAATGTATGCCGATGAAAATCGCTTTTTGTAAATATCAGGGAACCGGTAACGATTTCATCCTCATCGATGGACGTGAAGGTCTTAGTTCGTTGCCTGCAGAAAAGGTGGCTGCACTTTGTCATCGTCGATTCGGCATCGGTGCCGATGGTTTGATTCTATTGATAAATGAACCCGGTTACGATTTTCGGATGGTGTATTACAATTCCGACGGAAACGAAAGTACCATGTGTGGAAATGGCGGACGTTGCATAGCCGCCTTTGCCCGTATTTTGGGAATTCCCGGTGATGCGTATCACTTTCTTGGAGTTGACGGGCCGCATGTAGCTACTTTTCTTCCGGATGGCAACGTGAAATTACAAATGAAAGATGTGGCAGCTGTAGAGACTGTGGACGGCTTTCTCTTTGTTGATACCGGTTCTCCTCATGCTGTTCTTAAAGTAACCGGACTGGATGATATGGACGTCTGTGCGGAGGGTAAAGCTATTCGTTATAGTGAGCGCTATCAGACGAATGGAGTGAATGTAAATTTTGTTCAGCCGTCTACTAACGGGCTTTCTGTGAGAACCTACGAACGTGGCGTTGAAAACGAGACGTATTCCTGCGGCACCGGTGTAACCGCTGCGGTGTTGAGTGCAGCAGTTTCCGGTTGGATTCCTTCTGCCAACGGAGTGTGCAGGGTGCAAACGCCAGGGGGATCCTTGCTCGTATA
>CAINVI010000322.1 GCA_903854075.1 Candidatus Pollutiaquabacter sp.
CCCTTATCCTGCAAGCAGGACGGTATAGTTTTCTGTGGCACTTTCTGTTGCCCAAACCAATCGGTTTGAACACCTTCCCGTTAGGAAGCAGGTTGCTCTGTGTTGCCCGGACTTTCCTCTCTTCCGCAAGCGGAAAAGCGACAGTCCTTTTCACGACGAAAAGTTCATTTTCTTATGGTAAAGGTACGAATTTAACTCCTCATTTTCAAGTCGATGCACGCATCTTCAAAACGCTGAAAATTACCTGCAAAACGCACCGCGTAATCAACGCTCATTAGTTATCTTTACCACCTATGCAGATTGTAACGGAAAGTCCGGCCTGGTGGATCATTGGCTGTTTATTGCTCGGTGCTGCTTATGCTTTTCTGCTATACCGTAATTCGGACACCTTTCCACCACGACTACGTGTAGCTCTTACGGTATTCCGTGCTGTAACGGTTAGCATCCTGGCTTTTCTCTTATTATCGCCTCTGATTCGAACGCTCAGTCGGGAAAAAGAAAAGCCCGTCATTGTGATTGCTGCCGACAATTCTGAAAGTATCCTTCAGTCGGATTCTGTTTTGGCCAAGCGTAAATTACCCGAAGTGTTTCGCGCTATGCAGGACCGTTTGTCCGACAAATTTGAGGTGCAGTTACTCACCTTTTCTGACCACGTGGAATCAGGAAAGCCACTTGATTATACCGGACAGCAAACTGACTTCTCCGCATTGGTGCAAGAATTGAATACCCGTTATGTCAACCGTAATGTCGGGGCTGTTTTGGTGGCATCTGACGGACTGTATAACAAAGGAGGAAATCCGGTTTATAGACCGTTGGATTTCAACACCACTCTCCACACCATTGCGCTGGGTGACACGGTCGTTAGGAAGGATCTTTTAATCGCAGGATTGAATTTTAATAAGATTGTATATCTGGGTAATGCGTTCCCGCTGGAAGCTGTCATTGACGCACGTCAATGTAGTGGCAGTAATTTCACAGTAAAAGTTCAGCAGGATTCTTTCACTGTATTTTCCCGATCGATGATTGCTGCCGGCAACCGATACCGTGTGAAAGTTCCGATTGTGTTGGATGCAAAGAAAAAGGGATTGATTCGCTTGAAGGTATCGCTGACGGAATTGTCCGGTGAAGTGTCCTATGAAAATAACGTACGGGATATTTATGTCGAAGTCAGGGAAAGTAAGGAGAAAGTGATGCTTGTGGCCCACGCTCCGCACCCGGATCTTGGGGCGTTCAAAACACTATTGGAGAGCTCACAGAATTATGAGGTAACTACGCAACTGATTGGAGATGGCGAACTGAAAGTTGGCGATAAGAACCTGGTTATATTTCATAATCTGCCTTCCGATCGCAACTCGCTGGAAAATCTATTTAAAACAGTTCGTCAAGCCAGTATTCCTGCGTTGTTCATTCTGGGAAGTGAGACCAACCTTTCAGCACTCAATAAATTATCTGCAGGACTGGCAGTAGTGACCAATACCATGGGTAAGTCCAATGCCGTTCAACCCTCCTACAATCCGGGCTTCTCACTGTTTACCCTTGACGAAAAAGTAAAAGAGAAGATTCCGCAGCTTCCGCCGTTATTTGCTCCCTTTGGAGAATATCGCATGAGCGGTGTTCCGACAGTCCTTTGCTATCAGCAAATAGGATCGGTTCGTTCTTCTGAACCGCTTATATTCTTTACGCAGCAGGATCAGTTGCGTACGGGATTCATCTGTGGCGAAGGAATCTGGCGCTGGCCGATGGCAGAGTATGCCAGTGATGGCGTTCAATCGGTCAGCCGTGAGCTGATTGTAAAAATGGTACAGTTTTTATCGGTGAAAGATGGACGAAGCAAGTTTCGTATGCTGTTGAAAAACAGTTTCAATGAAAACGAGCCGGTACTTGTGGACGCCGAAGTTTACAATGACAATTATGAACTTATCAATACGCCGGACGTCTCCTTTGATGTCACGGATGCTTCGGGTAAAAAATATCCTTTCGTCTTTTCACGCGGCGATCGTTCTTATACGCTCAACGCCGGTTTTTTACCTCCCGGAGATTATAAATACACGGCATATGCACAGGTCGGCGATCGTAAAATCAGTACCGGCGGAGCTTTCAGCGTTGCTGAAATACGCGCAGAACAAACGGAGACGGTCGCGGATCATGGTTTGCTAAACGCCTGGGCGGCTGCATTCGGTGGCAAGTCATATTCTCCGGCAGAAACGGACCGTTTGGTGGAGGAGTTGTTGGCTGATGACCGATTAAAGACTATTAGTTATTCCCAAGTTAAATTACAGGATCTTATCAACCTGAAGTTGGTGTTTGTTTTGCTATTATCATTGTTGACCGCTGAGTGGCTGCTGCGTAAGCGTGCAGGTTCGTATTGATGCGTCATTGTAATGCCGATGTTCTTTTCTGTGAAACATAATAAACGGTACCGGAAGCCTATTTCTGCTAGCAGCAGTAGCGTTTTATGTCGCAACCTGCTTCGATACTCTTATTTCCTGACGTTAATACTGCTGGTAATTTTCTTTCACAGTTGTAAGCAGGAGTTATTCGTTACCGATTTCAAGTCAGTCACCAATTTAGCGTTGGAATCCGACAGGACTTTTGCAGTGGATATGGACAGTGTAATCGTACGTGGTATCGAAGTTCCTACACAGCGCCAATCTGCAGACGGTAAAATAGCTTTTTCCTTTTCGGTGCAACAGGGTTCCGGTTCAAAGCTTTACTATAAAATATATTATCAGAACGAATCCTATAAGTTTCCGGAAAATGGAGAAAAGGGAATGGATTCATTGTGCGAGGAAAATTTTTACGGAAGCTGGGGAGAGGCGGAATACGGATTCAAAGAAATATCTTCCGGCAAAAACCGGGTAACAGACTTTTATCGTATTGTCGGCAATCCGCGTAACGAACGCAAGTTTCGCGGTAAGCCGATGGATGAATATCAGGTGGATGATGCGGCCGTAGCGCGTACCATCTCGACTATCCGTGCTGTACCGGAATGGATAAAAAGTGTGGAGGAGAAAGCTGTCGCTAATAAGCGTCCACTGGAACAACAATTGGAACTGGATGCCTTGTATACGCTCTCGTTTGAACGCGATCGCGGAAAAGTAAATCACCGTTGGAAGCGGAATCCGCGAATGGGCGCTTACAGTGCAATGCTTGTCGTTTGTACAGAAGAAGATCTTGAGCGGATTCCTGAATACATTCAAGATATTACGCTTACCTGCAATGGGCATTACGTCAATCCTTATTACTGGTTTTTATATGGTGAAGGAAAGAAATTACCCGGTACTCGCGTTATACTGGATTCATTGGCGATCCGCCTGAAAAGTCATGTGGATGTCTCCAAAGGAATATTCATCAATAAAGCTGACCAGCAAAACGAACAAGTCTTTACCCATTTGAATGACGGCTGTAACAATACTCCGGAAATGTTCCGTAATGCTCATCTTGAGCAGTTTTTCCACGCTGAAAACCGCGACTACTTGCTAAACACAGTGCCCATCATTGCGGATGTATTACAGAATGAATACACCATTGATGATTATTTAGCGGCTGAAAAGAAGTTCACTGAAAAAGATTTGGTTAAAGATTTTATCCGTAGTTCGGATTGCCCTTGTAAAACAGTTTATCTGGATAAAAAGGAGGGAAGTGTCGGAATTTTTAATCCTGCCAGTAAAAACATTGGCGAAGCAAGAAAGGAAAATGTCGGTATTAAAACGCGTATTGGCTACACGTATGGAACATTCACCGCTAAGATCAAGTTTCCGTCGCAGTTAAATTCGACTAATGTTTGGACAGGATTGACCAATGCTTTTTGGATGCTATTTCAAGATAAGCAGGATTGGAATCATCGCCGGCTATCTAAATCAGGTTACTCCTTGAAAGGGACTTTTTCGCCTGATGCACCACGTACGCCGACCACCTATTATTCAGAAATTGATTTTGAAATGGTGAAAACATCGCAATATTGGCCGACAGCGGTGTATCCCGGTGGTAAAGGCCCGGAGGAGAACGCACAACAGAACAGTGATGTCATGGTCACCACCACCAACTGGGATCTGTCGTCATCGGATCCAAAGCGTTTTGGAAAAGGTTTCTGCCCAACGAAATTTGGCAGCGATGAATTCCAGCCCTTCCGCTGGGAGCCTTGGTATCAGGCGATAACTATTCGTAATCCGGTTAGTAATGCAGATTTGTATACACCTGATTTCTACTATTACCAGATTGAATGGCGCCCAACAGAAATTATTTGGCGAATTGGGCCTTCCAAAGATAGGATGCGTGTTATCGGATATATGAATGATGAAATCACCATGATTCCGAATAACCAAATGGTAATGATTGTTACTCAGGAATATCATCGTACCGATTGGTGGCCACCGATGCCTTTTCGACAGGAG
>CAINVI010000323.1 GCA_903854075.1 Candidatus Pollutiaquabacter sp.
AGATCCGTCGCCGCCAATGACCACCAAACCTTCGATACCTTGTCGTTGAATATTGGTTGCAGCAGCAACACGACCTTCTTTTGTTTTGAATCGTTCGCTACGAGCCGTCTTCAGAATTGTTCCGCCACGTTGCAATATATTACTGACCGAATGTGATTCCATCGGAAGAAAAGTTCCTTCAATCAAACCTTCATAGCCGCGCACCACACCGGTGACTTCAAGTTGATGAAACATGGCTGTCCGCACCACAGCGCGAATCGCTGCATTCAATCCCGGGCAATCGCCACCGGTAGTCAATAATCCAATTTTTTTCATGACTGTTAACTAAGTAACTATACTATGACCGTTTGCGGCGATCCGCGCTTACTGCCGGAATACAATTCGAATTTCAAAAACTTACATTCAATCGGACCGTTCCATAACGGAATACGTTTTGACGGCTTCAATCCTACACTCTTTTCCGCTTCACGACTGCCGCTCAACAACCAGGCGGTGCAACCCGGATAAGAACGCTTGAAAGTATTTCCAATGTCTTTAAATAAAGCGAATAAATCTTCCGGAACTATCCGTTCACCGTAAGGCGGATTGGAAATGATGAACCAAGGATGATCCATAGAAGGCTTAAAATCCATGAACGAAGAACAATGGATCCTGATTTTATCACTAAACCCTGCTTCCGCTACATTTTCTCTGGCAAACGTAACAGCCCTAAACGCAATGTCGAGTCCAGTGATTTCCGGAATTGATGTCGGCGTTTCCTGCTGTCGGGCAGCGGCGACCAATTGCTCCCAAAGCGATTTATCGAAATCCTTCCACTGCTTGAAACCAAAATACTCTCGGAAGATGCCCGGCGCGATATTTCCGGACATAAGTGCTGCTTCAATTAGAAGCGTCCCACTGCCACAGAAAGGATCCATCAAAGGTGTAGTTTTATCCCAACCGGAGATCTTCAGCATACCGGCTGCAAGCACTTCACTCAACGGTGCTCCACCCTGATGAACACGATAACCGCGCTTATGCAAAGAACTTCCCGAAGTATCCAACGAAACAGCTGCAACATTCTCATGAATATAAACGTGAATACGTAACGTGGGGCGATCAAGATCGACGCTCGGTCGACTACCAGTCGCAGCACGAAATTGGTCCACAATAGCATCTTTTGTTTTCAATGCTGCATACTGGGAATGATTAAGGTTGGATTTGGTCAATGCGGCATCAACAGCCAGCGTATCGTCCGATGTCATGTACTGTGACCAGTTGATCGAAGCTACACCATCGTACAACTGCTGTTCGTTGGCTGCAGGAAAAGTAGCCAATTCTTTAAGTATACGTAAAGAATAACGGCTGTGAAGATTGGCACGGTAAATCAGCGCCAGATCGCCCTGAAATGTAACTGCACGAAATCCTGGCACCACTTCCTGTGCTCCCAGGTCCTGCAATTCTTCCGCAACGATCTCTTCGAAGCCGGCATATGTTTTTGCAATAAGTTTGAACATCATTTAATTTTTAGTTAACCAGCCTTTTTTGACAAAGAACACAATCTGGAAAACGACCATGACAAGCATGATCAGCATAACGGAAAGGTAACCGTACGGGCTGTATAATTCCGGCATATTGTACGCTAGCGTTGCACCACTTTCCGGATCTATCGGCGCAAAATTCATTCCATAAACACCCACTACAAAGGTTAACGGAATGAAAATAGTAGAAATAATCGTTAGCACTTTCATCACCTGGTTAAGTCGGTTGCTCACGCTGGAATGATACACATCCATCAGCGAAGCCGTAACTTCCCGGTAGGATTCGACAAGATCAAGCAACTGAATACAATGATCATACGAATCTCTGATATAAATTTTTGATTCTTCCTTAATAACTTTGAAACTGCTTCGCAGGATATCATTGAACTTATCACGTTCACTCCAGATTATCCGGCGCAACAACAGCAATTCTTTTTTCGTCGAAAGCACATGGTCGAGCGCACTACGCGACGGATTGGCCAGTAATTCATCTTGCAAGTCATCCAGTTTCTCGCCAAGCTTTTCGAGCACCGGATAAAAATGATCCAGCACCGTATCCATGATGGCATAGGCCAAATAATCGGCTCCGTGTGTTTTAAAGTTGCCCGTCAGTTGACGCAAGCGATTTCGTACCGGATCCAGCTGATCCTCGTACTTCTCTTGCACCGTCAACACATAATTCTCACCTACGAAAAGGCTAACCTGTGCATCCTCCAAACCATGCAGTGTTTCATTCACCGAACGGGAAATTAGAAAGAGTTGACCCGACAATTCCTCTGCCTTTGGTCGCTGGTAGACGTTAACCACATCTTCCATTTGCAAACGATGCACGCCAAATAAATCGGCCAGCTGCTCTATGAAGGAATGACTCCCGAATCCATGAACATCAATCCAGCGAATCTTTCCGGTGGAGACGGACAGAAATGCGTTCAGCTCACTGATTCCGTTTAACTCCCGTTCGTTGAGTGAAACCGCATCAAACTCCATCACACGAATTTTAGGTGATAAAGCATCCTCCCGAACCAGAATATTTCCGGGGGCTGTACCAGGCGGTGCGTGATGCAGTTTTCTACGTTTGGTGCGATTTTTTGCGGCGCGCTTCATCGAAAACGTTAATTTTCATGTAAATATCCCTTTATTTAGGTGAAGTACGTATGGTAGAAGGAAGTTCTTTTACCATAAGATTGTTAAAAGAAATAGCACGCCGCGCATTACCTTTGAGCCGTGGAAAAACAAGTTGATTGGTTCGCTTCCTGGTTCGATTCGCCCTATTATCACCGGCTCTACAAGCACCGTGATGAAGAAGAGGCTGAGAAGTTACTGTCCTCCCTTATTCGGACCGTTCCTATGAAAAAAGGAAGCAAGGTGCTGGATGTAGCATGCGGAAAAGGTCGGCATGCTGTGTTTCTCCATAAAAACGGATTTGATGTAACCGGTTTTGATCTCTCCGAGGCCAGCATACGTCATAATAAATCGTTTGAGAACGACTCGCTTCATTTTTACGTGCATGACATGCGTAATCAGTTCCGCACCAATTATTTCGATTATGCCGTCAACTTGTTCTCCAGTTTCGGGTATTTTGAAAGTGATCATGAAAACCGGCGCGCCATGCAAGCCATCGTTGATGCACTAAAACACGGTGGTATCTTGATTTTTGATTACGCAAACAGTGCCTTCGTACGAAAACAGCTGGTGGAAGAAGCAGTGGAAAAGGATGACTCAATTACCTTTAAAATCAACAAACGAATTGAAGGCGATCATGTGATAAAAGCCATTCAGTTCCGTGATGCCGGACAAGATTATCGGTACGAAGAGCGTTTACGCTTATACTCGCTGGAAGCACTTACTTCGATGATTGCCTCCTGCGGTGCCACCATAAAACAGTGCTACGGCGACTATGGACTTCACCCATTCCAAGAAGCGGCTTCGGAACGCATCTTGCTTGTCGCTCAAAAAAATTAACGCGATATTTACCCGAAGTCTCTGACGACTGCTACCATCGATGAACATGTTCGCCCTCTTCATTCTATTCGCCTCCATTCTGGTCAGCGGTAGCGTGCTTTTCTTCTTTGGAAAAGTATCATCAAAAACCCTAAAGTTGACCCTGGCGTTCAGTGGCGCGTACCTGTTCAGTTTAAGTCTCATTCACTTACTTCCCGAGGTCTATGACTCTGGCGGAGCCACCATTGGTATTTTCATCTTACTTGGATTTTTCCTCCAGATTATTTTGGAAATTTTTTCTGAAGGAATCGAACACGGACATATGCATGTCCACAAAGACCATCATGGCGCATTTCCACTCGCAGTAATGCTGGGATTGTGCATTCACAGTTTTTTAGAAGGAATGCCGCTGGCGCAACGCTTTGGCGATGCTTCTACCGGAACTTCGCTACTGGCCGGTATTATCCTCCATCACATTCCCGTAGCTATTGCATTGATGACTATGTTGCTTGACTCCGGCATAGGCAAACAAAAAGCATTTTTTTACCTAGCGATATTTGCTTTGATGGCCCCGCTCGGCTCCTTTACCGGAACTTGGTTGAGTGAAATATTTACCCGCGACCTTTCCCTGCTTTTTGACCGATTAATGGCTATGGTGATCGGGATTTTCCTGCATATTTCCACGACTATACTTTTCGAGTCTTACGAAGAACATCGGTACAACCTTTACAAGCTGTTGACCATCCTGGCAGGTGCCGGGCTGGCGATGCTGACTTAACGCACAACATTTCACAGTCAGAACATAAGATTCTGTAAAAATCACTGCTAACATTACTCTTGCTGCGTTGTTATTGATCTTATATGTACCTTTGCCACGCTTAAAAAACAAAATAAAATGCTACCAATCGGACAAAAAGCCCCTGATTTCAAATTAATTGACACCGAAAAAAACGAAGTAACCCTGGAACAGTTCCGCGGTAAGAACGTGGTGTTATTCTTCTTCCCCATGGCCTGGACCGGTCCTTGCACCAAAGAGATGTGCGCCATTCAGGAAGATTATGCCGCTTATCAAAGTCTAAACGCACAGATCATTGGCGTTTCAATTGACACCCTTTTTGCCTTGAAACGTTTCGGTGAAGACAATAAGATCAATTTCCCTTTACTATCGGATTTCAACAAAATAGCCATCAAGGATTACGATGTCGTTCATGCAGAATTCGCATTTGGTTACAAAGACGTCGCCAAACGCGCTACATATGTAATTGACAAAGATGGCATCGTACGCTTTGTAGAAGTACTTCCTCAACTTGGGGATATGCCGAATATGGAGGCAATCAAAGCTGCACTACAAGAACTTCACTGATCAGCTGATCATGATACCCAAAAAGGGAGCCTAGTGCTCCCTTTTTTATTGCTTATCGCTTCTCTCCAACAATAAAATACCGTCACGATTAACAATAGTATTCCATTTACCGGACGATAATAGACTGTCCTTAGCACGATCAAAATCTTCCCGAATCAGCGGGTAAGTGTCCGTTGCCGGCGAAAGAAATACATAAGTAGCCTCCTTTACGACCGGAAAAAGGTAGGCGTTATCGCGCCAGGCAACATGCGGTTGCAAACAAGATTGAACAGCAATTGTGGCATCGGAAGGCAATAACTTCATTGCTTGCTTCACTGCATTCCGGTTGGTCAAAGATTGCCAGTGCTTAGGTTGATACACCCTGATATTTTCTCGTCGGACCCATACCGCAGTATGATCCATACAACGAACACTAACGGCCGCAGCTAGCAAAAGACAACAAATCACCACCCTTCTACGCATTTTATCGAAGGTGACATCTTGCAGTATGGAAAATACACCGATTGCTAGAATTGGAACAAACTCAATGTTGTAATGGTAATTGATTCCCCAAAGCAAGGTGCGGTCACTCCACATCTTCATGAGGAATATAGGCACTACCATCCAGATGAAAATCGGTCGTGCAAGTAGTACACCAGCACCTGATAGTAGAAAGAGAACAATAAATTCTGCTTTCACTCCAGAAATTCCGGCAGCACCTAAATGATTTTCGAATAAGGCATCTATCAGCGCTTTAGGATGATGAAAAACAGCCGACCAAACATCGACTAACCGCTCACCAAGAATAGAAAACTTGAATTGTGTCAGCCGACCACCTTCACTCAGCGCAGGCATAATGACGGAAGTGACACAATAAAACCAACCAAGAGATACTAGTGCTGAAAGTACTATCAACTTTCGCCAGGGATGAACACGATAGATCCACCACAATCCTGTCAGGACGAAAAACATCCAAAGCGACATACTCTCTTTTGCCAGTAGTATCAGCAATAAGATACCGAAGAATGACTTCTGTCTTTGCTGCTCAACGGCGACAAAGAGAAACGGTACCAGTACTGCTGCCACTACACTGCTGTGATAATTAAAACTGAGCGCTCCGTAGATGCCAAATTGCAGCAGGTAAAACAGCATTGCGGATCGAGCAAACGCAATGGAAGTTTGACGAAATATGAAATAACGATAAACACCTATGGCACCGGCCAAAATGGCTAGCCATTGTAAGAGGAGTAATGTCCAGTCTTTAAACAACCAGGATAACGGAGAAAACAGAATCACTAATAAATCGAAGTGATCACTGAGAAAATTGGCAGGATGTTCGAGAAAAGAAGATGAATCGTTCCATTTTCCGTGACTGTAGTCGTAGGTGGCATTTACATAAGCGCCAAGGTCGAGCGCATCCGTCCGAAAATTATAATGATTAACAAAGGAGATCGATGCAAACAGCAGCGCAAAAAGCAGCAAAATGCTGAAAGATTTCCTGTCAATGGGTATATCTAGTTCGGGCTTCCACATCATTGATACACCTTATGACTATTCCTTACTTTTCGCTTCGTTCCAGTAGACGTCCATTTCAGCCAACGTCATATCGCGGAGTGGCTTACCTATTTTAGCGGCAGCATCTTCCAAATACTGAAATCGACGAATAAATTTACGATTGGTGCGCTCCAGGGCTTCCTCCGGATTGATATTCTTAAAGCGAGCATAATTGATCAACGCAAATAGAACGTCGCCGAATTCTTCTTCAGATTTCTGCTGCTCCCCTTTTTCACACTCGCGTTTGAATTCACTCAACTCCTCTTCTACTTTTTCCCATACTTGCTCGGCTAGCTCCCAGTCAAACCCGACGCCGCGGGCTTTTTCCTGGATACGCATCGCTTTGATCAATGCCGGCAACGACCGCGGAACACCACCGAGCGCTGATTTGTTACCTTCTTTAAGCTTTAGCATTTCCCAGTTTCGCTTCACTTCTTCTTCGTCTTGCACCTTAACGTCGCCATAAATGTGCGGATGACGATAAATCAGTTTCTCACATTGAGCGTGGATGACATCCGCGATATCAAATGATTTGAGCTCTTGACCGATCCGCGCATAAAACAAGAGGTGCAACAGAATATCGCCAAGTTCTTTCTTTATTTCTAAAAGATTATTATCCAAAATAGCATCAGAAAGCTCATGCGTCTCTTCAATGGTAAGGTGCCGAAGCGACTCCAGCGTCTGTTTTTTGTCCCACGGACATTGTTCTCGAAGCTCATCCATTATAACCGCCAGTCGTTCAAAGGCGGCAGCACGTGGTGTAATCGACATTTTATCAGTATTAGATCTGCAAAATAATAACTTAACGGAAGCGGTAACCTTTCTTCGTGCGGATTGTTTCAACGATATGTCAGTACATACGTTCCACGCCAAGCAGTTTCTGCCTATTCCCCTGGAAAAAGCCTGGGAATTCTTTTCTTCCCCGAAAAACCTCTCGGTCATCACTCCGCCCGAAATGAATTTCGTCATTACCACGAAAGATCTAGCGGATAAAACCTATGCCGGACAAATCATCGCGTACCGTGTATCTCCACTCCCCGGCTTTCGAACTACCTGGGTCACAGAAATAACCCACGTGAATGCCCCACTTTTTTTTGTCGACGAACAGCGAGAAGGTCCGTATACCATGTGGCATCACCAACACCATTTCGAAGCGGTAGATGGCGGTGTACTCATGACTGACATTGTCAACTACGCTGCTCCGTTAGGAATTCTCGGCGACCTCATGAATGCGCTGATCATTCGTAAAAAGATCCAGGGCATTTTTGATTACCGCACGAAAAAATTGGAAGCCTTGTTCGGAAAACCACAATAAAAAAAGC
>CAINVI010000324.1 GCA_903854075.1 Candidatus Pollutiaquabacter sp.
AAAAATCAGTAACACGACTATCAAAAGGACAATTTCTCCGGTTCCCATACCGCCGAGAATACCTAACAGAACTGTGATTAGCATCTGGATTGTAATTGATTAGGAAACAAAGGTAACAATTCCTGCAATAATCCTTATCGGGCGGCCAGCCAGGCTTCCGGGTTCATTTTGACGGATCCTTTCCAGATTTCCAGGTGAACTTCCGATTTTCCATCGCTGTCGCTCTCCATTACAGTGCCAATCACTTGTTTGGTGGATACACGATCTCCTGCTTTCACAGAAACACTTTCCAGATTAGAATACAAGGTGAAATATTCGCCATGCTGTATAAGTACCGCATATTTATCGACGACCATGAGCACACGAGTAACTTTTCCTTCGAAAACCGCACGCGCTTTAGCACCGGCGGCCGATGCGATATTCACTCCGTTGTTGTTCACGGTGACATCGCGGTAGACCGGATGTTTATGCTTCCCAAAAGATCCGCTGATGATGCCTTTCTCCACGGGCCATGGTAAACGGCCACGGTTGGATTCGAAATCGTTACTCAAGCGAATAGTTTCCGGCGTGTTGGAAAGAACGTACGGCGTACTCGCCTTCTCTGTCTTTGAAGGAATATTCTTGCTAGTGCTGGCGGTAGCAGAACTTCCCGACTGTTTGCGGGTTTGCGCACGGGCCAATTCAATCTCACGACGAATGATCTCTTCTATCCGTGCAGACAACTGATGCTCCTGGCTTTGCTTTTTCTTCAATTCGGCGCGGAGTTTTTTCTCTTTGCTCGAGAGCTTGTTGAGCATCACCACCTGCTGCCGCTTCTCCTGATCAAGCTCCTTTTTCTCTTTTTCTTTGCTTACCAGCAACTGCGTTTTATCTTCCCGTTCCTCCTGCAGCTTGCGCTTCTTGCCCGAAAGTGATTCCTGCGTAGATACAATCAGTTCGCGCTGATGCATACGGTATGCACTCAGTCGTTGTAAATATTTGATACGCTTGAAGGCCTGCTGGACATCGTCGGCCGCAAAAATATATGTGAGCTGCGACATTGATCCCTGGCTTTTGTAGGCCGCCACCAACATCTCCGCATACTGTACTTTCAATACATTCAACCGGCGGTTGAGCGAATCGATCGTACCCGAGACGTTACTGATTTCCCCTTCAACAGCCGTCAGTTCTCCGTTGATGGTTTGAATCAATTCCGTCCGATAATTGATTTTCTTATTCAGCGTCACCAGCTGATTCAACGACGTGGACTTGTTTTTCCGGGTCTGTTTGAGCAGCTGATTCGTGTATTCAATATCCTTGTGCAACTGGGCTTTTTTGCGCTCCAATTCCTTTTTTGATTGTGAAAAAGCGGGATTGCTAGTGGAAAAAAGGGAAATGATAATCAACAAGCTGTTCAGCGCGACCTTCCGGAAACCGCGGAAAAAGCCGTTTCGGGGAGAAAAAACAAGTAATGTTGTTGAACCGATGAGCATGTGTGTTACCTGGAAGCCTAAAACGAAGGCATCGCCGGTCAAATTTTAACGGAAACGGATAAAAAAAGTTCCAGCCGGTACTAGGCCGTTTTGGGGGTACTCAGCAACAGCAGTATTGCTTCCGACGCGAAGTCACTTTCGTTCGTATTTCTCGGGAATGGTGAACGGCAAGGTCAGGGATTCTTCACTGGTCACTTTCAGATAAGAAACCTTCATGATGACCGGCGTTGAAGAGAAAAAGGTGACTACGATATTCAGCGGAAACAGACGGCCGTTAACGGCGGTGAATTGAGTATACGAGGCCTCCACCCAACGGTCCAGCTTTTCGTCCGTGATCTTCGACTTCACAATCCGGTAGTTACCGTCGATCCAAAAGTCCTGAATGACTGTTCGCGACGGATCCTTTTCTTCCATGGCGCGACGGGCCTGACGCTTGTTCAGCGTACTCAAGATCGCATACGGCTGCTCTTCGTAATAAGAACGGATGCGTTCATTGCGCTGGTAGGAAAAATAGTTACCAAGCACCACCGCCTGTATCATCTCAAAATCAATCGGTGTACGCAACATGTCTCCGAGGTAATCATAGCTGCGCACTTTCCATTCCTTGTGCACGCGATCCAGCAGTACCACACTGTCGCGGTCAATGAGTACACGGGCCGCTTCAATACCGAGTAATGGCGTGATCGAAATCCAGATCACACTGTCTTTGCGCATGCGCAGATTAATATCAAACGAGTTCGTTTCCCCCGACTTATCGGTATAATCGACCTGCGCCTTGGCCGACAACCATTCAAAATCAAATTGCTTGGACAATACACTATCGAAGACCTCGTTGACAATTGCTCCTCTGGCAGTTACCGTCGGCGGAGGCGCAGCAACCGTTGGCTTGGCCACTTTACAGGAACTTCCCAAAAGCAACAGAATAGCCACAACGAGCAGCGCGAACGGCTGGACAGCTGCGAAGCGGTGACGAGCAGTCAGTTTCTTCACTCGACGAATTTTTTCTGAAGAATTTTTTGATCCAATTGATCCGATGCGCCGTCGCCGGCACTTTTGGCACGTTGCCAATAGTCGAGCGCCTGCTGTGTATCCCCTAATTTATACAATACGTCACCGTAATGCTCCAGTACCGCCGCACTGTTTTCTCCGCCGTGCAGTAAGGATTTTTCAATCCAGGTTTTGGCATCTTTAAAATTGCCCATCATGAACATGATCCAGCCGTACGTGTCTTCGTAAGAAGTATTATCCGGCTCGAGCTCATTGGATTTTTTAGACAACGCCTCCGCACGATCCAGTCGTTCGCCACGCAGACTCAAAAAGTAAGCATAGTTATTCATGACCGTAGCATCGTTGGGATCCAGTTCGAGTGCGCGCTCAAAACGTTGGTCTGATTTGGCATGCTCATTCAGTTCGTGGTAAGCTTCACCCATACTAGAATTAAATGACGACTCGAGCTCCGGATTATCTACCACCAGATTAAGGCCGGTATTCAACACGGCAATCGCCTCCGCATATTTCTTGTTTTGTTGCTTCGCAATTCCGTTAAAGAAGTAAACAAACGGTTGATCCGGGAACAACGAAAGCGCTTCTTCGCTATCCGTCAGCATCGATTGCCAGTCTTGCAACTGCGAATCGAGAAAGAGTAGCTGACTGAATACCGAATAATCTTTGGATCCAAGATCTCGTGCTTTTCGATAATCGACTCGCGCGGCTTCGTACTTCTTTTCCTGTACCAGAAAATCACCTCGGACAGCATACGACCGCGGGTCAGACGGATGAGCCACAACCAGCAATTCACACAACATCACCGATTGATCTTTCAATTCCGGATACTGTTCCACCAGCGAATAGTATGAGCCCAGTATACTTATTTTGGTTTCTATTTCGAGTTGCTGGTTCTGAAATGCCAACTTCAGTTCCTCGAACGACTTCTCTTTATTTCCGGCGGTACGATAGAAATCGGCCAATGAAAGATGGACGAATGGATTCTCAGGGTCGATCTTTTCGATTTGCAGGAAGGTCTCTAGCGCTTTTGCCGTGTCGCCTTTCACCTGGTATAATTCCGCCAGCATGCCATACACTTCTACATTACGCGGGTCAGCGGTAATCAGTTTTTGTAACTCCTGAATAGCTTTCTCCGGTTTCTTGAGTTGCTGGTAGATACGGCATTTATTGATGACAAACTCTTCTGTAATACCGAAGTTAGCTTCCAGCTGATCGTATGCTTTTATCGCCTCCTCGAATTCACCGGCGTAAACATATGCATCCGCTAATTCCAGATAATACATTTCCTCATTCGGATGACGTTTGATCAGCTGTACGTATACTTCCGCCGATTCCTTGAAGCGTCCGTTTCTTTGCAGGACATAGGCGTAATGCTGCGCGTACCAGTCGTTTTGCAAATCCAGTTTATAGGCAGACTTGCTGAAGAATAAGGCGTCCGTGAATTTCTTCTGTTCAACATATACATTCGACAGCTCGTACATGGCCGCGGCATTCTGCGGATCCTTACGAATGACATCGGCATATAGTTCTGCGGCTGTATTCCAGTTGCCAAGAATCTTTTCCTTGCTGGCATTCAAAAATGTATACGTAACATCAGCGCGTTGCACATCGGTCATTCCGTCCTTCGGAGCCGGTGCCGACGTGGTCGACTTGCGTGTTCCGCCACAACCCGATAATACGGCGAAGAGCATCAGCAGCGTAAAGGAGGAACGAAAAATTGAGGCGTGCATTGATGGAAGGCGTATTAGGCGTGACTGTACGTTCAGGCGCGGTGAGTGGAATAATCGCTCAGACTGAGTTCGGCTGCGCGACCTGCAACTTCAGCCGAATGGCCAATCATGGAATTGGTCAACACGGCATGAGTGATCCGTGTACCGGTTTGCAGAATACTGTTGCTAACGACCACCTGTTCCAGACGTGAGCCGGCTCCAATGGACACATGCGGACCAATGATGCAGTTAATTAGTTCAACATTCTCTCCGATGAAGCAAGGCTCCAGAATAACAGAACCAGAATTGCGAACAGAATCGGCAATGAGCTTGTCGCCGCGATGATGTTCAAGCACGCGCTGATTGGTGTGTACGGTGGCATCTTTGTTGCCGCAGTCCAGCCATTCTTCGACATTGCCAGGAACGAATTTCATCCCCTTCGCTTTCATGTTCTCCAGCGCATTGGTCAGCTGATATTCCCCTTTTTCCACAACGTTATTATCGATCAGATATTGGAGTTCTTTTCGGAGATTATCGCCGTCACGGAAGTAGTAGATTCCGATGATGGCCATATCCGATACGAACGTCTGCGGCTTCTCCACGAAATCGGTGATGACATTATTTTGATCAACTTTTACTACGCCGAACATGCGAGGATCATCAATACGATTAACCCAAATAACTCCGTCCTGGTTTTCGTCGATCTTGAATTCAGCGCGGAACAGCGTATCTGCAAAAGCAACAATGACCTTACCGGTCAGTGCCGATTCCGCACAAAGAATAGCATGAGCAGTTCCCAGTGGCTGGTCCTGATAATGAATGGTTCCTTTGGCTCCTAACCGCTCGGCAATGGCGACCAGCTGCTTTTCCACTTCCGGTCCGAAGTCGCCAATAACATAGGCGATTTCATCCACCTTCTCTTTGCAGGTCCGGGTGATGTCTTCCACCAACCACTCCACAATCGGCTTTCCGGCTACGGGAATTAACGGCTTCGGAACGGTGAGCGTATGCGGACGCATGCGTTTGCCCATTCCGGCCATCGGTACTATTATTTTCATAGGTAAATCGGGTTAGACGTATACTTAACTCTTTCCGGTAGAACCAAATCCTCCCGCACCACGGGCGGTCTCTGCCAGCACTTCGACGGATTCCCACTCCACCCGCTCGTGTTTGGCCACGACCAGCTGGGCGATACGTTCGCCGTTCTCTACTACGAAGGATTCGTTGGATAGGTTCACTAGAATGACTTTGATTTCACCACGATAATCAGCATCAATGGTGCCGGGAGAGTTCAGCACGGTTACACCTTTCTTGGCCGCCAGTCCGCTGCGCGGACGCACCTGAGCTTCATAACCTATGGGGATTTCCAGGTAAAGTCCTGTGGGAATCAGAGCGCGTTCCAGCGGCTGCAACGTCACCGGCGCTTTAAGATCCGCACGCAGATCGAGCCCTGCAGCAGCTTGTGTTTCGTAAGCAGGCAGTGGATGACCGGAGGTATTGACAACACGGATTATCATTGAAATCGAATTTTGACTATTAAAACTGCGTAATAGACGATCAAGTACGCTTAGTGATCAACGAATTTACGGCTTTTCTGTTTCATCAGCAGCCAGGCCATCACCGGAAAAAGCATCAAGAGTGCACTGTTGATCGCATAACGGATGCCGGGCGGCAAGCCAAATCCTGAAAAATAACTGCCGGAACCCCAAACGACCAATGCCAATCCTACTGATAAAAAGAACCAGAAGATATCATACGGTACATGGTAATACCGTTGACCGACGAAATAAGAAACTACCATCATCGCCGCGTAACAAACCAATGTCGTCCAGGCGGCACCAACGTAGCCCATCTTCGGGATGAACAGAACATTGAGAATAATAGTGATCAGCGCCCCAAAAATAGAAAACCAGGCACCCCAGCCGGTTTTTCCGGTAATCTTGTACCAAATGGAAATATTCAGGTAAACGCCGAGGCAAAGATTGGCCAGGAGTAAGATCGGAACAACCGGTAGTCCGGTCCGGAATTTTTCGCCGATGAACAGCTGAAAGACATCCATAAAAAGCATTACCGCTGCAAAAATGAAAGCACAGCCCAGCACGAACCAATCCATGACGCGTGCATAGATCATTCGCGCATCTTCTTTTCCGGCCTGACTGAAAAAGAATGGTTCTGCCGCATAACGGAACGTCTGGACAAACAGTGTCATCAGAATCGACAACTTATAACACGCTCCGTAAATCCCTAATTGATCCAATGACGTCGAAGGATCGGCGACTAAACGGGGCAGCATGATGCGATCAAATGTTTCGTTGACCATTCCGGCGAAACCGGCCACCATCAACGGAAGTGCATAGCGCAACATCTTATTCCATAACGCACGATCGAATCCAGTGGTCACCGGGCGAAGTTGAGGCAACAATAGTAATAACGTGAACAAAGATGCCAGCAGGTTGGAAAGAAACACATAACCGACACCGTGCGAAGGATCGTACACACTGGTCATCCAGCTTTCCGGATGCTGCGCCGTCCACTTCGGACAAACTACCAGAAAAAACAAGTTGAAGCCGATGTTAAGTAGAATATTGACCAGGCGGATCATCGCAAATCGCATAGCTTTATTTTGCTGACGTAAGCGTGCAAACGGAATGGCAGTAATTGCATCGGCGGCAAGAATGCCGGCAAACCAGATGACATACAACGGTAACCGGCTATCCAGTTGATCGGCCGCAACAAACGATGCGGCAATCGGCTGTGCAAATAATGTGATGGTGACAAAAAAAGCAACAGAAGAAAAAAGCAGGGAGATCAAGGCCGTGGAATAGACCTGCGGGCGGTTATTTTCTGTTTGACTGAAACGGAAAAAGGCTGTCTCCAGTCCATAAGTGAACAGTATATTCAGAAAAGCGGCGTAGGCGTAAAACTGTGTGACTACACCATATTCACCGGTATCAAACACCCGCGTGTAGAGGGGCACCAACAAATAATTCAGCAGTCGTCCAAGGATACTGCTGAGTCCGTAAATAGCCGTTTGGCCTGCGAGTTTTTTAAGTAGAGACAAGGCGTCAGTAAGAACAGACGAAATAACCCATTTAGATCAATGCACAGGCGACGAACGCCTGATTTTTATCAACGCACGACGGCGTACAACCGGCACTTACGAACGAATGAATTCCGCCTTACGTTTTTCCATAAATGCCGATACGCCTTCCTTGAAATCGTCGGTACCAAAACACTTACCGAATTCTTCTATTTCAGTCTTGAATCCATCGACTCCGTCGGTGAAATACGCATCGACGGAGCGCACGATACCGGTAATAGCTTTTGGAGACTGTGCTTTGATCTTTGTGATGACTTCCATGGTTTTCGCCATTAGCTGATCCTGTGGCACCACATGGTTCACCAAACCGAGCCGATGTGCTTCTTCCGCACCGATCATATCAGCAGTCATAAGCAATTCCATCGCTTTGCCTTTCCCGATCAACTGTACCAAACGTTGTGTACCGCCATATCCCGGAATAACACCGAGTTTCACTTCCGGTTGACCGAACTTTGCATTGTCGGACGCGATACGAAGGTGACACGCCATGGCTAACTCACAACCTCCGCCGAGGGCGAAGCCGTTCACCGCAGCAATCACCGGCTTGGAACACGTTTCAATATTTTTAAAAACTGCATGGCCGTCGGCACTCAATTTTTTACCCTCTTCTACACTGTAGTTGGAAAACTCTGCAATATCAGCGCCAGCCACAAACGACTTCTGTCCGGCACCGGTGATGATGATTGCCGCGATCGACGGCTCTTTTTCTGCTACCTGTACCGCATCTCCGATTTCCTGAATCGTTTCGTGATTCAAGGCATTCAGTTTATCTGGACGGTTGACCGTTATAGTCAGCACTTCCTGCTCAATATGAAGTAAAATAGTTGTGTAGGTTTTCATGGTTGGTCGACGTATTGAATGCAAAACAGAAATAAGATCGTATCAGAAATTACGACGCTTTTTTACTTCGTCCTTGATATAATTTACAATTACATTGGTCTCTGTTCCCGGCGCAAAAAGTTGTCCGACACCTAATGCTATCAGTTTTTTCATGTCGGCATCCGGAATGATCCCTCCACCGGTCAACAAAACATCGTTCATCCCTTTTTCTTTCATCAGTTGAATGATTTTCGGGAATACAGTCATGTGTGCCCCGGAAAGAATGCTTACGCCGATAACATCGACATCTTCCTGCAACGCTGCATTCACCACCATTTCGGGGGTTTGACGCAATCCGGTATAGATGACCTCCATACCTGCGTCACGCAGAAATGAAGCGATCACTTTGGCGCCGCGATCGTGGCCATCGAGCCCGACTTTAGCGATGAGTACTCGTAATGGACGATTAGCTGTCATGCGGCAAAGTTAATGGATTACATTTAAAAAGGCGTCAAGCCAGTTGCAATCGAACGGTGAATGTCGTGCCTTCGCCGGGAATACTCGTAAAGCTGACCTCGCCTCCGCTCTGTTCCACGATATTCTTTACCATGGCGAGTCCTAATCCGGTCCCACCCGATTTGGTCGTGAAGTTCGGGACGAAGATCTTTCCGATCAACTCCTCCGGAATTCCCACACCATTGTCGCGCACCGTAACGATTGCCGACTCATCCTGACGAACCACATGCACCTCGATGATGCCATTACGGTCATCCGGTATTGCCTGTACAGCGTTTTTAATCAGGTTAGAGAACACACGGTTCATTTGGTCTTTATCGGCCATGACTGGAAGCGATTCCTGCGGACAGCTGAAACGAAACTCGTGGGGATACGAACTACTGAAGAGTGCCACCGTAGAAGTAAGTAACGCATTCAGGTCGAGCTCCACCGGATTTGCCTGCGGCATTTTTGCAAAATTGGAGAACTCCGTCGCAATCGCCGAAAGCGTATCGATTTGCTGAATCAGCGTTTGCGCCATCTTCTCTGTCATCGCTTCGCGATCGTCGCGATGTTCTTTCCATGCCCGCTGCAATTGCTGCACCGAAAGTTTCATGGGCGTCAGCGGATTCTTGATCTCATGGGCTACTTGTTTGGCCATTTCGCGCCAGGCCGTTTCCCGCTCACTGCGCGCCAGTTTATCGGCACTATCGGCCAGCTCTTTCAACATCCGGTTATATTCAACGACCAGCTGTCCGATTTCATCTTTCGCCGCATATTCGATAGGCTCACTTTTACGCCCGAAACGAATACCGGCCAGGCGTTCCTGAATCAGCGACAGCGGTTGCGTTATACGCGATGACACGAAGGCGGTAAGGAATACAGCTATAGCAAACAGCAGTACATAGATATTCAGCAACGCCGAAAGAAATCCGGAAATTTCTCTGTTACGTTCCTGTTGCTTTTCAAAATAAGGAAGATGGAGATAGCCTGTCATTTCACCTTTTGCACCAATGAACGGTGCGTAGGCGGCGATATAATTCAGGTTGCCGACAGTTTCCCGGTGAATGAATTGTGTGCGCTGGTATTCATTGAGCTCATGATACGCTTCAGCATTCATGCGCATTGATACTACCCCTTGATCGAAAATCCGAGGTTGCGAAGAATAATAGAGTCTGCCTGCTTCATCGAAAACGTTGAAGTCAAAATTGGTATTTGCTGCAATTTGCTGCAGCTCCAGCGGTAGTTCAACTTTTTCAGAACGTGAAAGCGGTACGCCGATACCTGCATTTTCTCCGAGTAGGACCCACAATCCGTTCAGTTGCTCCGCCACCGTGCGCCGTTGGTCATCATCGTATTTTTTAAAAATATACAATACAGTTCCCGTTCCTATTCCCAGAAACGACAGCACTACCATCAGAAAAACCGACATTCGAATACGCCGTGTGAGCGAACCGATCAAGCTGCGACCATTCATCAGGCGAAGCAGAACTACCAACAACCACCAAACAATACTGAAAAAAGTAAATAGCCAGGAAAATAGAGTAACGGACGACATCCAGGTAGATGTCGGTTTGGAGACGACTACAAAGGATTCCGGATTTCCTTTGACGACCAAATGATCAAAGCCATCGCGTGACAGGTGTACTACCGCAGCGGAGGTAGCAGTTGTAAAATCGGCAGCGCCGAAGGAATATGGAAATGGTCCGAACTCATACTCTAGCTTTCCATTCCGGTAACTGGCATAACTGTACTGCTCCGGAATACTGCGTTCACGATAGTTTCCGCCTATAAATAATTCCGGAAAGCCCTGACCGGTACCAATGGTGCGCGACCGGATAGCTACTGCAATCGTTCCGATTGTATCGTTCGTGTAGCGCTGAATAGTTTGAATCGCAATATATTGAACACGTCCAGCCTGTGCCGGTAGCAAGTAGATACCGGAAGGAAGCAGTAATTCTCCTTCGGCTTGTGCAGCGGCGATGAATTCCTGCAAGGGTTCTGTGCCGTCCACTGGTATTCCTTTTGCATCGAACCGGTAAATGCTTGCTTCAAAACGAGAGAGATAATCGTGCGATAACTGCTCTTTCAATACAGCAACAGCTTTCACCAAGCCGGAAGAATCCGACGACAACGCGGCGGAATCGTTCGGCAATCCATTCATCGCTGCCTGTAAAAAATATTCAGCAGCCGGGTCACGTTGTACCGCAACACGTTGCGCTACTTGCAGCCGCTGATTCAGTTCTTTACGTTCGTTGTACCACTGAAACTCCAGCGACGTAAATATCGTGACGAATAACAAGGCCAAGAAAGCGTGCCGTGATGATAACCGTTCCACGCAGCGTTTTAAAAAGGGAGTAATGGCAACACCGCCCGCCAAAAAATAAAATGACAAGCCGAAAAGACCCAAAAGCGTGTTGAGATCCGCTGCTGCTAAATCCTCAATGCTAAAGGAGATGTGCGAATCAGCAACCAATCCGTCGATAAGGTAATCCGTAAAGTATAAAACAGCACCTGCCAGCAAAACAGCCAATGAAGCGCTTTGTGCACGGTTGCGGCGAATCGAAGTGTGCGCCGACCTCAGCAACAAACAACCATACAGTACGACCAATCCATTAAGTATAAAATCCCCCAACGAATGAAATATCACGGAGCTTGCGTACAAAGCGGGATCAAACAGTGCAGTCTCGTATAAAAAGACCGGCGCCTGTAGGTACAGCATCGTGCCGCGAATTGCCAGCAACAATACTATTGCGACTCCACGAAGTACTACGGATTTCCTTCGCAAGAAAAAGAATGCGCCGGTGAGCGTGAGGATGAATCCGCCAAGCCAGAGTATGAGACACCACGAATCGCTGATGGCCATGGTAGAAGAAGCCGGCAACAGAATCCTGTCTATAACTTTTCCGTTCGGGCCATGAAAATCGACAGCAGCACCCGTCGTCGAGGATTCGGGCAATCCGAGAATAGGATTGAATCCGTTCTGCAGGTATCTGTTCTCATACGTATACTGATGGCGAAATAGCAGTAGTCCGACAAACGTAAGAGAGTCTTTACGGATCAGTCGTTGCCAGTAGATTCCATTGGGCAAGCGGAGCAAGGATGCGTCCTTCAACGTGTCGGGTGACAAACCTTCCAGGTCCGGACCATTGTCGGACCATTTAATCAGTGACCCCCGGTCGAAAACGAACATAGACATCCCGGGCTTCAATTGTTCATCGTGCAGGACTTCATCGTGAAAATTTTCCACGCCCCTGCTGGATTCCTTCAGCTGGGCGAACAATTGATTATCCTGCTCACGGAACAGCTGTTCTGACTCTCGAACTTTTTCGACGGGTGAGTTCCCGGGGAAAGTACCAGCGATCCAGGTGATCACCAGCAAACTTACTCCGGCGGCAAACAACCAAAGAATAGAAGAGCGATAGACGTTATGCACGTGTTGCCGGTTTAAATTATTGAGTCCGTAAGAATTTTTCAATCACCACCGGAAAGTAAGCATGTTCCAGTGCGTGAATTTTTACGGCCAGCGCCTCTGCCGTATCAAACGGATCCACGAAGCAGGCTGCCTGAAACACGATATCGCCTTCATCGAATCGTTCATTGACCTGGTGAATGGTGATGCCGGACATGATAGCGCCAGCATCCACTACCGCCTGATGGACGTGATTTCCGTAAAACCCTTTGCCACCGAAGTCGGGAAGCAATGCCGGATGAATATTCAACATCTTTCCTTTAAAGTGTTGGACAATATGTTCCGGTACCAACAACAAGAATCCGGCCAATACAATTATATCGATATTGCGATCGATCAGTAGTTGAAGAACTCCCGTTGGATTCCTGAATTCATCCCGATGAAACGTTTGGCAAGCTATTTCCAATCGGCCGGCACGATCGATAACGCCCGCCTTCTCGTTGTTGGTGAGTATGATATCTACGCACGCTTGGGAAGAGTTCCTGAAGTGCAGGGCAATTTGTTCGGCGTTGGAACCTGAACCGGAAGCCAGAATGGCGATTTTCTTCATAATTCTTACAATTGATGGCTAAACGAATTAACACTGAGTTAACAATGGAGCCTTTCAATTGCATTACCTTGCGCTAAATTAACTCACGAAAAGCTCCAAAATCATGTCACTCAACAGTATTTTTCAATACCTGGTACCGAAAGACCGTAAATTCATTCCCTTGCTGGAAGAGGCTTCTGCCAACCTGGTCGCCGTTTCCAACGTGCTTTATGAAATGTTGACCACGTCGGACCGTTCCAAGCGCACCGAACTCATCCGCAAGATCGAGCAACTGGAGCACAAGGGTGACGAGATTACTCATACTATATTTCATGAACTAGCCGGTACTTTTATTACACCATTTGACCGTGAAGACATTCAATACTTAGCTTCCGGCTTGGATGATATCCTGGATTACATCCACGGATCAGCTAAGCGTATCGAACTGTACAAGATTGATCCTATTCACCCTTCCATGGTGAAACTGGCAGAGCTTATTCAGCAATGTTCGCAGGAGCTTAATAATGCGGTCGGAAGTTTGCGCAGCATGCGCAATATGGCCCAGATTCGTGAAGCACTGGTGAAAGTAAACAGCATCGAAAATCATGCGGACGATCTGTTCGATAACGCCGTAGCACGTCTTTTCGAAGAAGAGAAGAACGCTATCGAGATTATCAAGATCAAAGAAGTTCTTTCGGCGCTGGAAACAGCTACCGACAAGTGCGAAGACGTTGCTAACGTTCTGGAGACCATCATTGTAAAACAAGCCTGATTACTCAGGATTAATACGTTATTCTGTCATGACACTACTTATCGTAGTCATTGTTCTTGCGCTTGCTTTTGACTTCATCAACGGATTCCACGATGCTGCTAATTCAATTGCAACCGTAGTTTCCACCAAAGTACTCTCCCCGCTGAGCGCCGTCATCTGGGCGGCCCTGTTCAACTTCGTGGCGTTCTTCATTTTCAAAGATCACAGCGTTGCCAATACGATCGCGAAAACGGTACAAGACCAGTTCACCTCTCCGGAAATGCATCCCCTGCCGATGATTTTCGCCGGCTTGATGGCCGCCATCACCTGGAATTTGTTTACCTGGTGGTACGGTATCCCATCGTCATCGTCGCATACGCTGATTGGCGGATTCGCCGGAGCGTTCCTTGCTGCGTATGGCTTTGAAGCCATTCGCTCCGGAGTTATCTGGGCAACCGCCATCTTCATAGTGGCGGCACCGGTAGCGGGTATGATTATGTCTTACCTGATTTCCATCTGGTTCTTGAACAGTTTCCGGAAAGTAATCTGGATGAAACTAGTTTCACTTACCATCATCATCTTCGTGAGTTGGGCAGTTTTCGGTGCGCTGGAATTTAAAAAAGACTTTAATGGCGGAAGTTCCTACACCTTGGTTTTCGAAAAGAAAGTAAGTAAAGATGCGTTGAAGAAAGCATTGACCTTTAAGGACGACCAACTTAAAGAATTTGTACCTGTGATTAATGCCGGAAAAGACAGTCTTGGGAATCCCGACAATTCCGGAACGATCTACGTGGTTCGTACCGATTATATGAAGAAAGTCGGTGATCAAGTGGTAAATGCTGACCTTACGGCTGCGGTGGAGAAAAACCTGGCGAAAGTAGAAACAGCATATACTGTTTCCGATGTGCACCGTATTGGTGCAACGGCAAACAGCAAAGAGCGATACGACAGCTCTAACCTGAAAAATAACTTCGAAACGTATTGGTTGAAAGTGATTTTCCACGGTGCCAATTTCAAATGGATTCTCTTGGGCTTCATTGTCGTAGTAATCGGTGTGACCACATTAGTGCTCAGCTCGATGAGTAATACGCAAACCAACGCTCTGTTCAAACGCCTGCAGTTGTTCTCCTCCGCAGCATTTTCCATCGGACACGGTGGTAACGACGCACAGAAAGTAATGGGTATCATCGGCATCTCTTTGATTGCCGGCGGACAAATCGGAAGTATGAAGGAATTACCTAACTGGGTGCCACTGGCCTGTTACACGGCTATTGCTGTGGGTACGATGAGTGGCGGCTGGAAAATCGTTAAAACGATGGGTGGAAAAATCACCAAAGTAACGCCGTTCGAAGGCGTCGCTGCAGAAACTGCCGGTGCCATCACCCTCTTCTTCACCGAAGGCTTAAAATTCCCTTGGAAAATCGGCGGCGAAGTCATTAAGGGTATTCCTGTAAGTACAACGCATACTATTACCGGTTCCATCATTGGTGTCGGTGCCACCAAGCGACTCTCCGCGGTTCGTTGGGGCGTGACCGTTAGTCTGGTCTGGGCTTGGATTCTAACCATACCGGTTTCGGCCATCCTGGCAGGCATTTTCTACGAAATTGTACGCCTCTTCATATAATGCCGTCGATTTTTAATCAATAATCTGATTAATAGCTCTTTATAAAAAAACGCCTCCTTTTAAAGGGGGCTTTTTTTTGAGGAGAACTCCGCGGAAATGCCGATAAATCAAGGGGTTCAGGTGGGCGGGTGTCGAGAAATAACCCAACTAGTTGATAATCTTGATAATAACTAAGCGGAGCGATTTTGAATTTCCGCAGATTCCCTTTTAATTTGCAGCCTTATTCTAACCCACTTAACCTTAAATCAGAGAATCATGTCTGACATTTCATCAAAAGTACGTTCCATCATCGTGGACAAACTGGGCGTCGACGAGAAAGAAGTTACCCCGGAAGCATCTTTCACCAACGATCTTGGTGCGGATTCACTCGACACCGTTGAGCTGATCATGGAATTCGAAAAGGAATTCAACATTGCTATTCCGGATGACCAGGCGGAGAAAATCTCCACGGTTGGTCAGGCCGTTGACTATATCGAAAAGAACGTAAAATAATACGTTACTCATTGGCAGGATCCGGTCGCTGAAAACAGCTTTGCGGATCCTGCTTTTATTTTTTACCCGGACGAGTTCCTATTTTTCATATCCTGCAGACGAATGCAACTGAAACGAGTCGTCGTAACCGGAATGGGCGCATTGACGCCCCTCGGAAATACACCTGCTGACTACTGGAACGGCCTGATCAACGGCGTCAGTGGCGCGGGTCCTATCACGAAGTTTGACGCTTCCAAATTCAAAACACGTTTTGCCTGCGAAGTCAAGGACTTCGATCCCAATAATTATTTTGACCGCAAAGAAGCCCGCAAGCTCGACGGATTTTCGCAGTACGCGCTTGTCGTTGCGGAAGAAGCCGTCAAAGATGCCGGAATCAACCTGGAGACCATCAACCACGATCGCGTGGGGGTGATTTGGGGCTCCGGAATCGGCGGACTGAAAACGTTTCAGGACGAAGTGATCGCTTTTGGTCGCGGCGACGGAACTCCACGCTTCAACCCGTTCTTTATTCCTAAGATGATCGCCGATATTGCATCGGGACACATCTCCATGAAATTCGGTTTCCGCGGACCTAACTTTACCACGGTTTCTGCCTGTGCTTCTTCCACCAATGCATTGATTGATGCATTTACCTACATCCGTCTTGGTAAAGCCAACATGATCATCTCCGGCGGCTCCGAATCGACCATGAACGAAACTTGTGTAGGAGGATTCAATGCACTGCAAGCGCTTTCCATGCGTAATGACGATCCGAAAACGGCATCTCGTCCGTTTGACCTCGATCGTGATGGCTTTGTACTCGGCGAAGGTGCCGGTTGTATCATTCTGGAAGAACTCGAGCATGCCAAAGCACGTGGTGCAAAAATTTATGCGGAAATGATTGGCGGAGGTATGTCGGCCGATGCGTACCATATGACAGCTCCGCACCCGGAAGGTTTAGGAGCTGCCAACGTTATGCGTGCTGCGCTCGAAGATGCTAATCTTACCACAGCAGACATCGATTACATCAACGTACACGGTACGTCTACGCCAATCGGTGATCCGCAGGAAATCAAAGCTATTCAGACGGTGTTTGGCGAAGATGCCTACCGCCTGAATATCAGCTCGACCAAATCAATGACCGGCCACTTGTTGGGTGCCGCCGGTGCTATTGAAGCGATGGCGAGCATCATGGCTGTACAACACGATATTGTACCGCCTACCATCAACCACTTCACTGACGATCCTGCATTCGACCCTAAACTGAACCTCACTTTCCACCACGCACAAAAACGTAAAGTGGATATTGCGCTGAGTAACACGTTCGGTTTCGGTGGCCACAATGCTTCCGTAATCTTCCGTAAGTACATCGGCTAAACGTTGAAAAGCGGTCGGTCGGCGTACCTGAAAAACAGGTTGGCTTGAGTTTATTCTCACACATCCGCTATTACTTTTCCGGCGACAAGAAATTCGTTTCTTCCCTGCGCAACCTATTGGGATTTACACCAGGCAATCTGTCCGTTTATCACCTTGCTTTCAGCCATCGTTCAACCGCTACGGAACATCCTACAGGCATCAAACTTTCCAATGAACGCCTGGAATATCTCGGCGATGCCATACTTGGTGCGGTTATCGCAGAACTCCTCTTTAAAAAGTTCCCGTTCAAGGAAGAAGGCTTCCTGACCGAAATGCGGAGCCGAATTGTCAATCGCGAAAATCTGAACCGGCTAGCGCTTAAGTTAGGCATCAACAAGTTCATGGACGGCTCGATAGATCCCGGGGCAAAAAGCCGGTCGGCCTACGGAGATGCCTTCGAAGCATTGATCGGCGCAGTGTATATCGACAAAGGATACAGCACCACCCGCAAGCTTGTCCTTACTCGAATCGTACGCCACCACGTCGATCTCGACGAACTTGAGCAAGTCGACAAGAACTTTAAAAGTCGTCTGATTAACTGGGCACAGCGCGAGCGCCGAACGGTCGAATTCGAGCTAATCGAAGAAGTGGAAAACGCCGGCAAGCGCCTGCTGCGCGTACGACTCCTGCTTGACGGTCAGGAAATCGCCCGGGGCGAAGACTATTCCAAAAAACGGGCCGAACAGATCGCCGCCGAAAAGGCCGTTCAACAACTACACCTTACCGAAACCTGACAACTACCGGCAGTAGCCGTCGGTAAACCGCCGGATACTTGTTACCTTCGTAGTACGTCATGGGAAAAACCATCCTGAAAATAGATGACGAAGTCTATGACTTCATCCTGATCGGCATCGTATCGAACTTTCGTGATTTCAGGATCTGCCGCGACATCAATACCACATTAGAACTGGAATTACAGCGTGGCAGCGACTATACCATTCTAGATGGCAAGCGCGACACAGAACTTGCTTTCTCGTTTTTCGAGTACAACACTGAACAGGAAGACCAATACTTTGTTATATCCAACAAAACGGAAGAGGGATTATTGATTCCGGAACGTAAGCAGCTGGATTATTTCCTGCTCATCAAACCGGGCATGACACCCATCGACCCGACAGAAATTATCAAACACCTACAAACAGTTGCCGGATTCCAGGCCGTTTTTACTCTTGACGTTCGCACACTGAAATCAAAAGGCAACCTACTGTTCTAATCGCATTACTATGATTCCATACAACAAGACCAAAATTGTCGCCACGATCGGCCCTGCCTCTTCTTCTTATGAAACCTTGAAGAGCATGATAAAAGCCGGTGTAGATGTTTGTCGTATCAACCTTTCACACGGCGATTACTCGCACCACCGGGAGGTCATCCGTAACATCCGAACCATCAACCGGGAATTAGGAATTCACACCTCCATCCTCGTCGATTTACAAGGCCCTAAACTTCGTATTGGCGTGGTGAAAGATAATGCCATGCAGCTGGATGCCGGAGATGAGATCCGCTTTACCACCGAAGAGTGCATTGGTGAAGACGGTAAACTTTACATGAACTATCAGCAATTCCCCTCGGATGTCGCTGTCGGAGATACGATACTCATTGATGACGGTAAGCTTAAATTACATGTCACCGATACCAACAAGAAAGACCTCGTCAAAGCTGTCGTCGAAAGCGGCGGAATACTCTCTTCCAAGAAAGGAGTCAACCTTCCGCGCACGAAAATATCACTGCCGTGTTTGACCCCGAAAGACCTCGAAGATCTGCACTTCGCCATGGAAATGGACGTGGACTGGATTGGATTGTCGTTCGTACGCCGTGCGCAGGATATCCTTGAATTGAAAAATATAATTGCACGAGCCGGAAAGAAAATCCGCGTAGTTGCAAAAATAGAAAAGCCGGAAGCAATTGCAGAGATTGATCAGATCATTCGCGAAACCGATGCATTGATGGTGGCTCGTGGCGACCTAGGCGTGGAAATGCCGATGGAACAAGTGCCAATGATTCAGAAAATGCTCGTCAAAAAAGCTATTGAAGCGTTCAAGCCGGTTATCATCGCTACACAAATGATGGAAAGCATGATCACGAATCACGCGCCGACACGTGCCGAAGTGAACGACGTTGCAAATTCTGTTCTTGACGGCGCTGATGCCGTCATGCTCAGTGGCGAAACTTCCGTCGGGCAATATCCGGTGAAAGTCGTGGAGTATATGCGAAACATCATCACTACAGTCGAGTCAGAAGGATATCCGTACAATCGTTTTCATGCGCCAGACACGAAAAGCGAAACTTATATTTCCGATTCGGTGTGCTACAACGCTTGTGTTATGGCCTCTCAAGTCGGAGCCAAAGCAATTGTTGGTATGACGCGTTCCGGATATACCGCTTATCAGGTTTCCGCACAGCGTCCGAACACCGAGATCCTTATTTTCTCGGATGTACCTTCGCTGATGAGTGTGCTGAGTCTTGTATGGGGCGTTCGTTGTTTCTTCTACGACCGGGAAGTCAGCACCGACGAAACCATTATTGAACTTCAGGAAATCCTGAAGGAAAAAGGATTTGCCAAAACAGACGATATCATCATCAACCTTGCCAGTATTCCGTTGGAAGATCAGGGAAGAACCAATATGATCAAACTCGGACGCGTAAAATAAAACCCACACCTTCTTATGTCAATTAACGTTAATCTCCTCAAAGAAATCTGTGAAATTGCCGGTGCTCCCGGATTCGAGTCGCGTGTGCGCGAAATCGTCTTGCGTGAAATTCGTCCACTTTGTGACGACATCTCCATCGACAACATGGGAAATGTCACTGCAGTAAAGAAAGGCCGTGAACGCAAAAAAGTAATGGTCGCTGCACATATGGATGAAATCGGTTTCATTGTCACGCATATCGACGATAACGGTTTCCTCCGGTTTCACACCCTTGGCGGTTTCGATCCTAAAACGCTTACAGCGCAGCGCGTTATTGTACATGGCCGTCAGGACGTTATCGGTGTCATGGGCTCGAAACCTATTCATATCATGTCGCCGGAAGAGCGCAACAAGACGGCACAAATCACCGACTTCTTTATCGACCTTGGTTTACCCAAAGAAGAAGTAGTAAAACTAGTACGTGTCGGCGATCCGGTTACTCGTCAGCGCGAACTTATTGAAATGGGCAATTGCGTGAATTGCAAATCCATTGACAATCGGGTTTCCGTATTCATCCTGATCGAAACGTTACGCCAACTAAAAAATCATCCCTACGATTTGTATGCTGTCTTTACCGTGCAGGAGGAAGTAGGTATCCGCGGCGCAAATGTTGCTGCTCACCACATCGAGCCCGATTTCGGATTTGGTCTCGACACGACTATTGCATATGACGTACCGGGATCTCAGCCGCACGAACAAGTGACCAAACTCGGGAAAGGTACCGCCATTAAAATCATGGATGCCTCCACAATTTGTGATGCGCGTATGGTGGATTTCATGAAAAAAACAGCCGATAAACACAGCGTTAAATGGCAACCGGAGATCCTGCAAGCCGGCGGAACCGATACGGCAGGAGTACAACGAATGGGCAAATCAGGCGCTATCGCCGGAGCCGTATCTATTCCAACACGACATATCCATCAGGTCATCGAAATGGCCGATAAAGATGATATCCGTGGTAGTATCGACTTACTCACCCATTGTATTCAGGAACTGGACCAACACAGCTGGTCATTCTGATAAAATCGATTTTTCAAACAAAAAAAGGTCCTGTGTGTTATTACATTGGACCTTTTTTCTTTTTTATTCGTCCCTTCCTGACGAACGTTCACCAATTTTCGTTGACCACGGGTAGCTCCCGGATATACATTGATAAAAAACATTCCGCATGAGCACCGCCGAAATTCAAGACGCATTGAACCTATATTCAATGATCACATTCTGGGACGGAAGGACCGAACCAGGTATTTTGATCAGTCATTATAATATTCATCGTTCAGGAATGGAATACTATTTCGTAGCTCACGATAACATGCAAGCCTATAAAAATGCGTTGGACCGATTTGACCGCGACACTTACCGTTTATTGACGGAAACTGTGGACCCGCGAGATGTAGTTTCAATTCATGCGGTTTCTCTGCGCGAATTCAAATCAATCATGCAGCAATCAGCTGCAAAAGACCGACAACAAGCTAATTAATACGACTAGACTATTTTGCCTTTCTTCGGCGCCATTGTTCATTGAACGATCGTGCTGCTACTTTCGGTAGTTCTCGGCGTTCTCCCCAGTTTTTCCGGAAAAAATTCTGAAGAATAAAATTCTTCGCTTTTGCCCCGCCCTGGTTCATCAATCTTCTGCTCAGCATTGCCTTTTTCCAAAACGAATATATCCATCGCTCCGGTTTACTGCTTGTGTGTTGGGTGATAGCATCACGCCGATTATACAAAAGCAGTTTATGGAGGTCGATGCGTACCGGACAAACCTCCGTACATTTTCCACACAACGAGGAAGCATAACTGAGATGCTTGAATTCCTTCATTCCATTAAGGTGCGGAGTAATTACGGATCCGATCGGGCCACTGTAGGTAGTACCGTAAGCATGTCCACCAACGCCTTTATAAATAGGGCAACCATTCAAACATGCTCCACACCGAATACAATAAAGCGCTTGCCGCTGTTCGGGTTGTGCCAAGAGGTTTGTTCTGCCATTGTCAAGAAGGATGACATACATTTCTTCCGGACCATCCGATTCTTGTTCTGATTTCGGACCGGAAAGAATCGAATTATAAACCGTAATGTTCTGTCCTGTTCCGTGCGTAGCCAGCAACGGCCAGAATAAATCAAGATCAGAAAGTGAAGGAATTACTTTTTCGATTCCGGCAATGGCGATGTGTACTTTCGGAAAAGCAATCGACATTAGTGTATTCCCTTCGTTTTCGGTCAATGCTATGGAGCCGGTATCTGCAATCAAGAAATTTGCGCCGGTGATTCCGGCATCAGCCTGCTGGTATTTTTTACGCAATAGTTCACGGACAAAGACTGTAATCTGTTTGGGAGTAGCATCGATCGGCAAATCATATTTCTCGTTAAACGTTTTGGCTACATCTTCCTTGGAAAGGTGCATCGCAGGCGTAACAATATGATAGGGCGCCTCATCTCGCAATTGAACAATGAACTCTCCCAAGTCCGTTTCAACCGATTCTATTCCTGCGGCAGATAGCGCTGTATTGACATGGATCTCTTCCGTCGTCATCGATTTTGATTTCACGACAGATTTAGCATCAACGCTTTTGAGGATCTTCAGCATCTCGGCGATTGCTTCCTCAGCATCGTTTGCCCAAATTACTTTTCCGCCCCGCTTGATGAAATTCGCTTCAAACTCGATTAAGTAGCGATCCAGTTGTTCGATGCTGCGCCACTTTAAAAAATTTGCGCGCTGACGGGCGGTATCAAAATCAAAAAACTGGTGTTTGCCTTCATCCACCTTTTTATCGTACTGATCAATGTTGTAGGCCAATTTTCTCCGGTGTTCTTTATCAAAAACACGGGATTCGGCATCATTCAAAAAGCGTACGGAGGATACTGACATAGTCGATTGAATGGTACTAAGTTACTAAATCACGCCATTATGTCTACCTGATTCTTCAGGATATCATCCAGGGTTTCCCGACGGCGAATTAAATGTGCTTCCCCATCGAGTACAAATACCTCTGCGGGACGAAAACGGGAGTTGTAATTATTACTCATCGAGAATCCATATGCACCTGCATTCAAAACCGCCAACACATCACCTTCACGGACTTCCGAAAGTCGGCGGTCGCTGCCGAAGGTGTCCGTTTCACAAATATAGCCGACAACAGAATAAATCCGCTGTTTTCCCTCCGGATTGCTAATATTGAGAATGTGATGGTAAGCATCGTAGAACATCGGACGTATCAAATGGTTCTGACCACTGTCCACACCGGCAAAAACCGTTGCCAGCGTTTGTTTAACAACGTTCACTTTGACCAGCAGCACGCCGGACTCACTGACCAGGTATTTTCCCGGTTCAAACCACAATTGCAAAGGACGACCGTATTGCTTACAAAACTCGTTGAAGCGGGTAGTTAATTCGCGTCCCAGCTCCTCGATATCCGTAGTTACGTCGCCTTCCTTGTATGCAACTTTAAAGCCGCTGCCAAAATCAATGAACCGTAAATCCGGAAAGGATTCCGCCATCTCGAACATAAGTTCGGCCATTCGTAAAAAGACGGAAGAATCCAGGATTTCAGAACCGGTATGAATGTGAAGTCCTTCGACACGCAAGGAGCAACTTTTCACGATACGTTCTACGTGTCGTAACTGATAGATGGAAATTCCGAATTTCGAATCGATATGTCCGGTCTGAATATGTGAATTGCCTCCCGCCTGGATATGCGGATTGAAACGGATACAAATGGGTACGCGTTCACCGTATTCATGTCCGAACAATTCAAGCACAGAAAGATTATCGATATTGATAGTAACACCTAAATCGACGGCCTTACGAATCTCTTCGTATGCTACTCCATTCGGCGTGAAAAGTATTTCACCGGGTTTGAATCCGCAACGCAAGCCCAGCTCGACTTCCTGAATGGAAACGGCATCCAGTCCCGCACCAAGCGAGCGGACATACTTAAGAATATTGATATTCGTATTGGCTTTACACGCGTATTTAATCCGCAGATCTACTCCCTGAAAAGCGGATTCAATCGCTGAGTACTGACGCTTGATGAGTGCCGCATCATATACATAGACCGGTGTTCCATGCGTGGCGGCCAATTCTAGTGCATCCACTCCACCGATTTTATAGTATCCGTTCACTAATTCCATACGGCTAAAATAGGAATTATGAACGGCGCCGCGTAGCGAGAAAGGATAATTTTACGCTTATCTAATGTCTGAAAAGTTACTTGCGCTTGTACACCGGAACGGTGCTGCAAGGTTCGCCATACATAATGGACTTTACTACGGGCTGCAAGAGCGCCGTCAGCCGTACATAGGCAGAAACCGGCACATTTACTTTAGAACAGCCTTTGATGACAATTCGCTGATCAGAAAAAGAAGTTAAATCCAGCGAATTTAATTTCGCGTCGAAAAGGACTTCTTCCATTCGTATAAGATCACCGAAAATCACTTGTTGTGCGTATGGAGCAACAGCCGTCGCAACCAACATGAACGCCCAAGTCGGCACAATAGCATCCGCAGAACAGGTGACGGCAACTAACTTATTGCTATAAATCGACCAATCGTGCTGCTTGATTTGCTCCCTAAAATCTTTCTCCTTCAGAATTATTTCCTCGAACAACCAACCTTTGATATCGAAAAGCACCCGTTCGCCCGGAGTATACAGCTCCTCCAGGTCAATGGTAATCAATCCGCTTTCCGCTACTTTATTAACGATGGGCTCCATGGTGAAGTATTACTTTTCGTAAGCGCTTTGAAAATTGTGCGTAACGAAATCAATTCAGTTTCTTACGCAATTCCTCTTCGGTGATTATTCCGGTATGTTTCCAGGTGGACGTTCCATTTTTAAACAGCATGAAAACAGGAACGCCTTGTACATCATAGGCTTTGCCAACCGCTTTACTTTTATCGACGTCTACACGAAGGATGACCGCTTTGCCGGTAAATTCTTTTTCCAGTTTATCGACAATCGGAGCCATTTGGCGACATGGCGCACACCATTGCGTATGAAAATCAACGAGTACCGGCAAATCTGTTTTTAACACCGAATTAAATTCTTCTACTGTCATCTGCTTGATATTGGGATCGGCGGTCACCGTAGCTTCGGTGACCGGCAAGCCTGCAGATTGCCATGCTGTAATCCCGCCGTCCAGGTTATAGACTTTGTTGAATCCGTTTTTAACCAATAGATCTGCGGCCTTTGCACTGCGTCCGCCCGAACGACAATAGACATAAATCTCTTTGTCTTTGTTCATCAAGTTGATCTTTCCGACAAAATCTTCGTCATAAAAATTGATTATGCTTGCATTCGGAATAGTTCCGGTTGCAATTTCTTCCGGCGTGCGAACGTCCAAGATGATCCCTTTTCCGGAAGTTGCAAGTTGATTAAACGTATTGGCATCAACATTTTTTACACCAGCGCTTTGTTCCTGAGCATGCATAGAACAAGCGGTGATGAACGTGATGCCAATGGCGAGTAGTGATTTGGTGAACATGGCTGGTAGTTGATTTAAACGGCAAATTTACGACAAGACACTTTACGTTGACTATTCTTCTGTATGATCTGCATCAGTTGTTTTAACAATAGGTATAAACAATATACCTAAATTTATAGCATGGTATGAACTACGTGGCGAAACGTCTTATTAATTCGCCATTTTATCGGCAGCGCTCTTGATGGCCGGAACTTCCAGGACCGTTGATGTATAACCGTGATGAAGAACGGAAATCATTGCCAGCCCTAATTGTTTCAGCGTACTGATACTATTCGGTAAAAATGTACGGAATAATGGCGCAAGCCAACCGAAATAGCTATACAATCGCAACGTATTTCGAAGTCCGGGTGTTGGTTCGAGCATACCCGGGCGGAAATTGTAAACGGCTTTAAACGGCAGGTGCTGCAATTCATTTTCAACTTTTCCCTTTACACGTGCCCAGGCCAGTCGCCCTTTTTCAGTACTATCCGTTCCTGCTCCAGATACGTAGCAAAAGGTAAGTTGAGGATTTAATCTAGAAACAGTTTTTGCGAATTGCATGGTCAGCGTATAGGTAATATCGAAATAGCGTTGCTGTTTCATGCCAACAGAAGAAACTCCAAGACAAAAAAAGCAGGCATCATATCCCTGTAACTGACTTTCTATTACCGAGAAATCTGAAAAATCGGTATGGATGAGTTCCTTTAATTTCGGGTTTGAAAAGGTACTCTTTCTTCTGTTCACGATCAGGACTTCGCTGATGAGCGGACTATTCAGGCATTCGTGCATGACGCCTTCTCCGACCATTCCGGTAGAGCCGGTGATGATGACTTTATACATGGTGTCAGTTATCGTTGCTGCAAAAAGTTAAATCGATGTGCCTCCTTGGTTCGACTTACCAGAAACCCAATTCCATGCGGGCTTCTTCACTCATCATATCTTTTTCCCAAGGCGGTTCAAAGGTGAGCTCCACTTTTGCGTTGTTCACATCCGGCATTCCCTTCACTTTCTGCTCCACTTCCGGCGGTAGTGTTTCTGCCACAGGACATGCAGGAGAGGTCAACGTCATTTTAATATATATATCATTACCCGGATCGACGCGTACTTCGTAAATCAGTCCTAACTCGTAAATGTCCACGGGAATCTCCGGATCATAACAGGTTTTAAGCACGTCAATCACGCGGTCACGTAATGGCTTTACGCTGTCGTCTGGACCGGGAACACCGGGAGTGGGTGAAGTTGGTTCGGTAGTCATACAGCCTGTGATTGAAGTCCTAATGCGTATAATTTCATTTGTTTAATCATTGCTGCCAATCCATTAGCACGGGTTACAGCAACATGTTGACGTAGACCAATAGCGTCGATAAAAGCAAGCTCTGCTGCTACTATATCCTCCGGCTTTTGTCCCGACAGCACATTGATCAATAAAGCAATTTCTCCTTTAACAAAAGTAGAATCACTGTCGGCGTCAAAATAGATCCGTCCGTCATTGGAGTACGCATGTAACCAGACACTGCTTTGACATCCTTTGATCTTCCGGTCATCAGTTTTATACTGGTCATCAAGCGGTTTAAGTTTTTGCCCCAACTCAATGATATACTGATACTTCTCCGTCCAGTCGTCGAAGAGACTGAAATCCTCGATGATTTCTTTTTCCAGCGTGGCGATATCCTTCACGTTATGCACGTAATAATTGAATTCCTTTTTTAACTCCTTCCACCAGGCGATCAACTTCCGCGGCGGTATTATAGAACATGAAAGAGGCACGTACTGTTCCAGGAATACCTAAACGATGCATAACCGGCTCGGTACAATGATGTCCGGTACGAACAGCTATTCCCAAGGTATCAAGGAACATTCCAAGGTCCATAGCATTTACACCGTCTACGATAAACGATACAACGGCCGACTTCTCCTTGGCTGTTCCGATTAGTCGGACATGTTCCAGCGCTGACAACTTTTCGGAGGTCAATTTCATCAAGGTCAACTCCCAGGCGGCCGCAGCTTTTCGATCCATGGCATTCAGGTAATCAATTGCGACTCCCAGCGAAATCACATCGGCGATGTTAGGTGTTCCGGCCTCGAATTTAAAGGGGATCTCGTTATACGTAGTCCCGGAAAAACTAACACTGGAAATCATCTCACCACCGCCTTGATACGGCGGCATCGCTTCCAGGTGTTTTTCTTTTCCATACAATACCCCAACACCGGTAGGCGCCAGCATCTTATGACCGGAAAAAACAAGGAAATCACAATCCAGCTCCTGCACATCGACAGCCTGATGTGCTACGGTTTGCGCAGCATCTACCAATACCGGAATATTTCTGGCATGTGCCTGCTCGATAATTTGCTTAACCGGATTTATCGTTCCGAGTGAATTGGACGTGTGTACGACAGAAACAAACTTAACGCGATCTGTAAGCAACGTACCGAAAGCCTGCATGTCAAGTACACCGCAGTCATCCATTGGAATGGGAACCACCTCCGCGCCACGTTCCGCGCAAATCATCTGCCAGGGAACAATATTACTGTGATGTTCCATCGTAGTAACCAATACAATGTCACCCGCAGCAAGATTAACACGACCCCAGCTGGATGCAATTAGGTTAATGGCTTCCGTAGTACCACGGACAAAGACAATTTCACGTTCCGAGGAGGCGACAATAAATTCTTTTACTTTCACACGAACATCATCAAAAGCTTGTGATGCTTTCTGACTTAAAAAATGAACTCCGCGATGTATGTTGGCATTGTACGTAGTATAATAGTCTGCTAACGCATCAATAACGACCTGCGGTTTCTGTGAAGTTGCTGCATTGTCCAGATAAACTAATGGTTTACCATAAACATGCTGAGCGAGTACGGGGAAATCCGAACGCACCTTTTCGACGTCGAAAGGTTGTAAATTGATCTCGGTCATTTCCGGCAGCATGAATTATAAAGATTGGCGCTTGAGTTTCTTTTGCATCATTTCCATTAAACGATCACGCAGTGGTTCGAAAGCTATTTTTTGAATCACATCACCGGCGAACGCCGTATTGAGAAATGCTTTAGCATTGTCCTCACCGATACCGCGGGAACGTAAATAGAAAAGTGCTTCCTCATCCAGTTGACCGGTCGTTGTGCCGTGGGAGCATTTCACATCATCCGCAAAGATTTCAAGCTGTGGCTTCGTATTCATGGAAGCATCGTCCGACAACAAGATGTTTTTATTCGACTGGTACGCATTCGTTTTCTGCGCGTCTTTTCGCACAAATATCTTTCCGTTAAAAACACCTTGTCCTTTTTCGTCGATAATTCCTTTGTATAACTCGTTACTCTGGCAATTTGGGACTGCATGATCTACGAGCGAATGATTATCCACGAGCTGATTCCCGTTTACGCAATACAAACCGTACAAATACGCCGTGCAATGTTCTTCTGCAAGTAGGATATTCAGGTTATTCCGCACAATGGCACCATCAAGCGTGATTGTGGTAATATGGAATTCGGATTGACTATGCTGACGAGCGGCCGTGAATCCTATATGATAAGCGGCACTGTTTTCCAGTTGAACTTTCGTAAGGTCCAACAAGGCATTTTTCTCCGTCACAACTTCAGTGACGGCATTGGTAAACCCGTGATTGACCGTTCCAATTGAATGAAAACTCTCGATGATTTGCACCTTTGCTCCCGTTTCTGCTACAAACAAATTACGTGGCGAGACCATCGTTGGATGTGCAGTGGTGTCATTAACAAATAGTAGGTGAACCGGTTCGTCGATGCATACATTGGCCGGAACAAAAACAAAAGCGCCCTCGGCGATAAACGCTGTATTAAGATCCACCATCGCGCCGGAAGATTTTCCGGCAATCGCTGCCAAGTGTTTTTTTACTGCAGAATGGGTGCGGTTTTCGGATAACTTTCCGAAAATTACACCAGCAGGCAACGCTTTTACATTGGAAAGTGCTTCGACGTAATTACCGTTGATAAACACCAGGCGATGAATGGAAGTTCCTGCAAGAAGAAATGGATCTATGGCAGCCAGGGAAACAGTGTTTGTGGATTCCGTCGGCCGAAATTCTCCGGCAGCTACTGCTGCAATGTTGGTATATTTCCATTCCTCGTCTTTCGTGGTCGGAAATCCTTTCGCAGAGAATCGTTTGAACGCTTCTTTGCGCACCGGCATAAAATCGTTCGACAATCCCGTACCGGAGAAGTCTTCAAAAGTGCGTGTATAGTTGGTAACCGTTGACATTCCGTCAGAAAGATTAATACGTTATATTAAATAGCAGCAGATTCAACTTCTTCCTTGATCCAGTCGTATCCTTTTTCCTCCAGCTCAAGAGCCAGTTCTTTGGTGCCCGTTTTTACGATTCTTCCTTTATACAATACATGCACGACATCCGGAACGATATAGTCGAGCAAACGCTGATAGTGCGTGATGACAACAAACGAACGATTTTTATCGCGCAACGCATTCACGCCGTTGGCCACGATGCGTAGGGCATCGATATCAAGTCCGGAATCTGTTTCATCAAGTACACAAAGTGACGGCTCGAGCATGGCCATCTGGAACACCTCGTTTCGCTTTTTCTCGCCTCCGCTGAATCCTTCGTTGACCGAACGTTGCGTCATCGCTTTGTCCATTTCTACCAATTTCATTTTCTCTTTCATCATCGCGAGGAAATCTTTGGAGTCCATCGCTTCCTGTCCACGCGACTTGCGGATTTCATTGACAGCAGTCTTGAGAAAATTGGCGTTGCTCACCCCCGGAATTTCAACCGGATACTGAAACGCCAAAAACAATCCTTTTCGTGCGCGATCTTCCGGCGACATCTCCAACAAATCTTCGTTATTAAAACTGATCGTTCCATCCGTCACTTCATAGTCTTCGCGACCCGCCAGCACCGAAGCAAGCGTGCTTTTCCCGGAACCGTTCGGTCCCATGATAGCATGGACTTCTCCCGGTTTAATATCAAGTGAAAGTCCGCGCAGAATTTCTTTTTCTTCGATACGGGCGTGGAGGTTTTTTATGGTTAACATAGGTTTTGATTTTCTGATTCAATATTCAATATTCAATATTTAAGATTATGATATTAGAGTAATTGTTGAAAAGTGAATTTGCTTATTTAGATAGAATGAATATCATTTATTACTCTTTTGTTTCATATTGGGTTGGAAGAACTAATGAAATTTCATACTCAACTTCTTCCTCCTGATACATGCTTCCTTTTAAAGTAGTAGATTTCAAATAGCGTATACGTCCGCCGATTGATCTTGATGTTTCTTCAGACAAGGACTTTAGTAATAAAAACTGATCTTCTTCAAGATAGCCGATATCGTGAGCGACATAAAGCTGTGATCTGAATTCACCCGCGGAGGCTTTTGCGATGTAACAGAACTGAATAAATTCTCTGTTACCATTTCTTTCAAAACCTTCAGC